>NZ_SMJY01000096.1:0-22358 GCF_004348355.1 Micromonospora sp. KC721
CCCCCGAGACCAACGTGTCCGCCTCCACCGCCACGTGCTACGGCGGAGCGGTCCGCTCCTACTTCACCCAGGGCCGCAGTGGCGGTGACGCCGGCCCGTACCACACCTCGACCCGGTGTAGGGACATCAATGTCCGCAACGCCAGCGCGTACGGCGTGAACGCCTGCGTGATCTTCATCGACCGGACGAGCGCGTGCAACTACCGCACCTACCTGCCACCGGGGTCCAACTTCATCGTGGTGGCCTCGGACGTCAAGGACGGCGTCCGGTTCAAGGTCCGTTTCGAGACCCTGCGGTACGAGGTCGAGCCGCTGATCGCGTACCACGCGTTCTGAGCGGTGCCGACGGGCGTCCGGCCAACCCGGCGTCAGCCGACCCGACTACGCAGCGTAGCCACGGTCGAGCCGGCGAGGGTGAGCAGGCAGTCCGGCAGCAGTCCGTCGGCGACTGCTGCCCCGAAGAGAGCTTCGCCGGTGTCCGCGTCGTGATTGGCGTACGCGCTGACGAAGCGGGCCACCCAGCGGGTGTCGTACCCGGCGTCCTCGATGCCGGGAAAGTCCAACGCGCAGGTGCCGGGCGGTGGCGGGTCGCCGACCATGGTGGCGGCCAGACACCAGGCCACCCCGTACGCCCCGGCGAGCCCGGACCGGTCGACCACCGCGTCGAAGGTGCCCACCACCGCGTCGCCGTCGCCCGACAGGGCCGATCGGAGCACGGCGGCCGCGTCGTCCAGCATCTGATCCGGTACCTCGGTCACCTGCCGAACGATAGGACCGACCGTCAAGCGATGACCCGCAGTACGCTGCGGTAACACTACGTACGGGTCGTTGTTGGGCCGCCCACCGGGGAAGACTCCGCTCTGTCACCGGCCGCGCCGGCACGCTATCGTGCCCAGCGGACCTCCCCGGAGGAAGGACGACAATGCTCGCAACACGCGGCCCGCGCGCTGCCATCCTGGCGGCGGGTGCGGCGTTCCTGCTCGCCACCAGCGCATGTGGGACGACCGACAAGCCCGAGGACACGGCGACCCATCAGGTGCGCCTGTACGGCACCGACGGCAACATGCTGAATTCCTTTCCGGCGGAGCTGAAGAACCGCGGCAACCTGGTCGACGGCATGAAGGGCACCACCCCGCTGACGCCACTGACCGAGGACTTCAAGCAGCGACTGCTCAGGGTCGACCCGAAGTTGACCGACTACATCTATGCCGCCGAGTCGTACGACGCGGTGGTGATCAGTGCGTTGGCGGCCCAGCTCGCCGGCAGCACGGAGCCGACGCAGATCGCCCGGCAGATCGTCGGGGTGACCACCAACGGCCAACGTTGCACGGACGTGAAGGCCTGCCTGAAGCTGGCCCGCGACGGGCAGGACATCGAGTACCGTGGCCCGTCACTGAGCCGGGCCGGGTTCACCGACGCCGGCGAGCCGGCCACCGCGAGCTACGCCACCCTGCACTTCGACGACCAGAAGATCAACGAGGCCAAGTCCGAGTTCGTCGGTGCCGGCAACGAGTCCGACGTGAGCGCGAAGGCCCCGCCGACGCCCCGGAAGCAGCAGGGCGGGCGCGGCGACCGCGCCGACGGCTCCCCGCTGGTGTTCGGCGAACTGCTGCCCAAGACCGGTGATCTGGCCATTGCCTACCCGCCGATGCGGGCCGGAACGGCACTGGCGCTCAAGGAGATCAACGCCGCGGGCGGCGTGCTCGGCGATCCGGTGACCTGGATCGACGGTGACGACGGCACCAGCGTGGAGGTCGCCAAGGACACCGTGGCCTCGCTCATCGCCAGGAACGTGGACGTCATCATCGGTGCCGGCGCCTCCGGCATCTCCAAAGCCGTGCTGCCGGACGTGGTGGCCGCCGGGCGGATCCTCATCTCACCGTCGAACACCGACTCGGCCCTGAGCAAGGCCGAAGACAAGGGGCTGTACTTCCGCACCGCCCCGCCGGACAGCCTCCAGGGGCGGGCCCTGGCCGACGTGATCCTGCGCGACGGCCCGACGAAGATCGTCGTGGTGGCGCGCCGGGACTCCTACGGCGAGGGCCTTCAGGAGACCGTCCGCGCCGAGCTGGAGCAGGCCGGCATCGGCGGAGACCGGGTGAAGCTGCTGAGCTACGAGCCGCCGGCCGACGCCAAGCACGCCCCGGTGGACTTCAGCGGCGTGGCGGGCGAGATCAAGGCGTACGGTCCGGAGGCGGTACTGATCATCGGTTTCGCCGAGTCGGCCGGGCTGATCACCGCGCTGGACGACGCGGGCGTGCCGATCCGCCACTGAGTCCACGTGACGTGCGGGCCACGCCCGCACCGAACCGCCACCGAACGCGCGGACGCAGCCGCACCAGGGCAT
The DNA here is from genome assembly GCF_004348355.1 of Micromonospora sp. KC721. Lineage (NCBI taxonomy): Bacteria > Bacillati > Actinomycetota > Actinomycetes > Micromonosporales > Micromonosporaceae > Micromonospora > Micromonospora sp. KC721. Next base: position 2,347 of record NZ_SMJY01000096.1, read on the forward strand.
CCGGTGCGGCCGTCACGCGTACCGGTGCTCAGCGGGAGCGGCGGCGATCCAGGAACTCGGTCATCCGCCGCCGCTTCTCCTCGTCCTCGAAGAGGACCGCCTGGCTGACCAGGTCGAGCTGCGGATGGGCGGCCGACGGAGCGTCGACGGCCAGCTTGGTCAGCCGCAGCGCCAACGCCGACGCCTTCGCCATCTCGTCGATCAGCTCGTGCGCGGCGGGGAGCAGTTGCGTCGGATCGGCCACCACCCGGTTCACCAGGCCGATCCGCAGCGCCTCCTCGGCGTCCACCCGCCGGCCGGTGAAGAGCAGCTCCTTGGCCCGGGCCTCGCCGACCAGTGCGGGCAGCCGGTGGGTGGCGCCCGCGCCGGCCAGGATGCCCAACCGCACCTCGGGCTGACCGAAGACCGCCCGGGCCGTACAGACCCGCAGGTCACAGGCGTACGACAGCTCGGCGCCGCCGCCCAGCGCCGGCCCGTCCACCGCAGCCACGCTCGGCATCGGCAGGGCCCGGATCCGGGCGAACGCCGCCTGGTTGATGGCGGCGAGAGCGTCCAACCGGCCCCGGTCACGGAGCTGGCCGATGTCGGCGCCGCCGGCGAAGATCCCCTGGATCCCACCGGTGAGCAGCAGCAGCCGGGGACGGGCCTCCAGTTCGGCGCAGACGGCGTGCAACTCGCTGATCAGGTCGGCGTCGATGGCGTTGCGCTTCTCCGGCCGGTCCAGCGTCACCACCAGCCGGTCCGGCAGCTCCTCGATCCGCAGCCCGCTCACCGGACACTCCCGGCCGGTGCGGCGTCGGTGTCGGCCCGGCGGCCGTCCACCCAGCGGTAGAAGCCCTGGCCGGACTTCTTGCCGAGCCTGCCCTCGGCGACCATCTCAACCAGCAGCGGCGGCGGCGCGAACCGGTCCCCGTACGCGGCCTGGAGGGTCCGGGCGATGTCCAGCCGCACGTCGAGCCCGACCAGGTCGGTGAGTTCCAGCGGGCCGACCGGGTGCCGGTAGCCGAGGACCATCGCCTTGTCGATGTCGGCCGGGCCGGCCACCCCGTCGGCGACCATCCGGATCGCCTCCAGGCCCAGGGTGACCCCGAGCCGGGAGGTGGCGAAGCCCGGCAGGTCGCGTACGACGACGGGGTCCTTGCCCAGCCGGCCGGCGAGCGCGACGGCCACCTCGGTGGTCGGTGCGGCGGTGGCCGGGCCGACGACGATCTCCAGCAGCGTCATCGCCCATACCGGGTTGAAGAAGTGCAGGCCGATGAAGTTCTCCGGCCGCGCCAGCCCGGCGGCCAGCTCGGCGATCGGGATGCTGGAGGTGTTGCTGCCCAGCAGCGCCGGGCGGAGCGCCTCGGCCTGACCCAGCACCGTCCGCTTCAGGTCGAGCCGTTCCGGCACCGCCTCCACGACGACGTCGGGTTCCGGGGCGACCTCGGCCAGCCCGGCCCGCAGGGTCAGCCGCTCCCGGTTCGCGGCGGCCTGCCCGGCGTCGAGCCGGCCCCGCCGCACGGCCCGGTCCCACAGCTCCCCGAGGCGCGTGGCGGCGGCTCGCGCCCGATCCGGGTCGACCTCGACGAGTTCCACGGCGTAGCCCGCCCCGGCGGCGACGTAGGCGATCCCGAGGCCCATCGTGCCGGCCCCGACGACGACAAAACGACCAGTCATGACGCTCCCTCGCTGCGCGCGGCGACGCACGGGGTCTCCGTCGTGCCGCCCGCTCCTGGGTGCGACCCTATGCAGCACCCGTCGCGACGACATGCGTGGGGGATCGACCCAGCGGGTACAGACAGCCCCCAACGCCAAGGAGAGGACGAACCGACATGGGCCAGGCACCGGTGGACGGCACCGAGACCGTGGAGACCCGCGGCGACGAGCGGGTGGACCTGCTCCGCGCGGACACCAACAACGACGGCAGGACCGACGTGTGGGTGGTCGACACCGACGGCGACGGCAAGGCGGACCTCTTCCAGTTCGACACCGACGGCGACGGCAAGGTGGACATCACCATGGTCGACATCGACGAGGACGGCACGCCGGACGAGGTGGTCGACGGCGACGGCGGGCTACCGCCGGAGCAGCACACCCCGACCGTCGAGGTGTGAGCGGCCGGTCACTCCGCGAGCCGCAGAGTGGCCAGGTAGTACGGGGCGTCCCGGTCGTCCACGTCGACCAGTCGCCACGGCGTGCCGTGCACCAGTTCCGCCAGTTCGTCGGCGGAGCAGACCAGATAGTCGAACCAGTCGGTGCCCAGCTCGCGGTAGCGCAGCCGCAGCCGCAGCTGGCCGCCGAGCCGGCCGCGCCGACGGTTGCGTTCGTGGTAGCCGGTGTGCAGCGGGTCGGTGGTGCCGTACGGGTCGGTGCCCTGCGCGACGATCTGTGCGCCGGGTCGGGCCATGGCGGCGAGCGCGGCGAGGAACCGCGGTGCCCGCTCGCGTCCCTCGAACAGGCCGAGGTTGTTGCCGAGCAGCAGGAAGGTGTCGTACCGGCAGTCACCGGCGGCGTGCTCGTCGACGGTGCCGAGGACCAGGTCGCGTACGCCGCGGTGCCGGGACACCCGCAGCGCGCCGGGAGAGGTGTCCAGCCCGGTCACCGGTACGCCGCGCGCCTGGAGTTCCCGGGCGATCCGGCCGCCGCCGACGCCGACGTCCAGCGTCTCCCCCCGGACCCGGTCGACGGCCCGGTGGTCGTACGGCTGCCAGTGTTCGGGGCCTTCCAGGTAGTGGGCGGCGGGGGCCCCGTTGACCAGCCCGTCGTCCCGCTCGATGATCTCGATGACCGGGCGTGGCAGCCGCCCGCCCGCCAGTGGTCGCCGGCCGGCTCCGACGTGCACGGCGTACGCGTCGCGCAGCATCTCACCGAACACGTCGCCGATCCTGGGTTCCCCGGTCACGCCCCCACGCTATCCGCGCGGGCGGCGGCTGTCGCCGCCGTGTCCTGCCCGGAGGACCGACCCGGACCGCCTGGCGGCGGAGAAGTACGTCCTGCTGACCACGTTCGGCAAGGACGGCCGGGCGGTGGCCACCCCGGTCTGGGCGGTGCGTGACGGGGACGCGCTCGCGGTGTGGACGGCCGCCGACTCCGGCAAGGTGAAACGGTGACCGGTGGCGGCCGGCGGGGTGAGATGCCCGAACATGGTTCAGGGGCGGTGGATCGACGCTGTCGCGTCGTCCGCCCGCCCCCGATGCCGGAACGCTCTTCGATGTCGGCCGGTCAGTCTCCCTGGCGCTGCTGGGGGATCTGCCCCTGAAGCAGGGCCCGTACCTCCGACTCGCGGTACCGACGGTGGCCGCCCAGGGTTCGGATCGCGCTGAGCTTCCCCGCCTTGGCCCACCGGGTCACCGTCTTCGGGTCGACACGGAACATCGACGCCACCTCGGCCGGTGTAAGCAGCGGCTCTGGTTCGTGCGTTCGCGATGCCATCGGTCACTCCTCCACATGTAGAGACATCGGCCGGGGTCCCGCCGGCCGACGCGTCTCCCATGGTCCGGCTAGTCCCCGATGTCCGACATGGGCCGAACGGCCGAAGCTCCCTAGACGGACGGATGAACCATGACCGATTTATCGGCATTTTGCACAGCAGTGGCTACCTTATTCGGACTCATAATCACGCTTCGTGATCCGTCAACTACGACGAGCCCTCAGGTCGGCCGTCCAGTTTACGGTCAATTGCACCGTTCAAGAAGCTGGACCGCCCGCCACCGGGCCACCAGCCGGTCGTATGCCGCGGACGCCTCCTCCGCCTCGCCCCGGGACAGCCCGGCCAGCCCCGCGGCGACCAGGTCGGTGGAATCGTCGGCGGCCAGGGAATCGTCGGAGAGCAGCCGCACCAGACCGCCGTAGTCCAACTCCACCACCGACCGCGGGTGGAACTCCTCCAGCCAGCGGGCGGCCTCCTCGACCGCCTCGGTGATCGGCGCCTCGCCCACCGACTTGCGCAGCACCGACAGCGCCCGCTGCGCCCGCCGGCGGGCCTTCGAGATCTCCGTGCGGTAGCGCAGCGCCCGCCGCTCCGCCGGGTCGGTCACCAGGTGCCGCTCCGCGGTCTCGAAGAGCACGAACCAGCGCAGCGGCACCCCCCAGGTTGCCGTCTGCTCGTGCAACCGGGGCACGCCGTGCTCGAGCACCCGGGCGCCGCTGCGCCAGTCGTCCACCACCGCCTTGGCCTGCCCGGCGAGGACCGGTGGCACGAACGCGTCGGCGAGCACCGACGGGACGCCCTCCCGCGCGCTCAGCGCCGCCTCGGCGACCCGGATCCGCAGGTCCCACGGACAGACCAGCAGGGTGTCGTCAGCCTCCAGCACGTACGCCTCATCCGGCAGGTCGGGCAGCCGGGTCCAACCCGCACCCAGAGCCGCGATGATCGAGGTGCGCTGCCGCCCGGGACCCTCCAGCGGCGCCACCGCGCGCCCCTCCCGCACGTAGCGCCGCCAGTACGCCTGGCGGTCCCGGGCGAAGGCGGTCAGCGGCTCGTACACGCGCAGATACGAAGCGAAGAGCGGCACGGCGCGATCCTCCCACGAAACGGGGGCGTACCGCCGTCGCGGCCCTCGGGCGGGCGTGACGTGGACGACAGTGCGGCGCTGACCGATATTAGGCTCAGCGGCACCGGCAGCATCCCCGCCGGCCCGCCATCAGGTCCGCGTCCCACAAGGACGCCCGCCGACACAGGAGCCAACCATGGGCGTATTCGCCAGCACCGACGACCCGGGATCGTCCGGCCACGAACAGGTCGTCTTCTGCCAGGACAAGCAGACCGGCCTCCGGGCCATCATCGGCATCTACTCGACCGCGCTGGGCCCGGCGCTCGGTGGCACCCGGTTCTACCCGTACGCCAGCGAGGAGGACGCGCTGGCCGACGTGCTCGACCTGTCCCGCGGGATGGCGTACAAGAACGCCCTGGCCGGGCTGGATCACGGCGGCGGCAAGGCGGTCATCTGGGGTGATCCGGAGAAGCTCAAGAGTGAGGCGCTGCTGCGGGCGTACGGCCGCTTCGTGCAGTCGCTCGGCGGGCGCTACTACACCGCCTGCGACGTCGGCACCTTCGTGGCCGACATGGACGTGATCGCCCGGGAGACGCGCTTCGTCACCGGTCGCAGCGTGGCGCACGGTGGTGCCGGCGACTCCTCGATCCTCACCGCCTGGGGCGTCTTCCAGGGCATGCGGGCCGCCGCCGAACACGTGTGGGGCAGCCCGACGCTGGCCGGCCGTCGGGTCGGCGTGGCCGGGCTGGGCAAGGTCGGCAAGCATCTGGTCGGTCACCTGCTCGACGACGGTGCCGAGGTGGTCGCCACCGACGTCGACCCGAAGGCGCACGACTGGGCCCGCACCACCCACCCGCAGGTCGCGCTGGTCGACGACACCGCCGCTCTGGTCGCCGCCGACATCGACGTGTACGCCCCGTGCGCACTGGGCGGCGCGCTGAACGACGACACGGTGCCGGCGCTGCGGGCCAGGGTGGTCGCCGGGGCGGCGAACAACCAGCTCGCCCACCCGGGCATCGAGAAGCTGCTCGCCGACCGGGGTGTCCTCTACGCCCCCGACTACGTGGTGAACTCCGGAGGGGTGATCCAGGTCGCGGACGAGATCGAGGGGTTCAACTTCGAACGGGCCCGGCTGCGTGCCACCCGGATCTACGACACCACCCGGGAGATCCTGCGCCTGGCCGACGCCGAGGGCGTGCCGCCGGCGGTGGCCGCCGACCGGCTGGCCGAGCGCCGGATGGCCGAGGTGGGCCGGCTGCGGACCATCCATCTGCGCTGAGGCCGCGGCCCCCGGGGGCATGGGTGGCGCCGTACCCCCGGGGCTCCGGCGAGTAAGATGAATTCAACCGTTTTGTGGCTCTCTGCCCACCGTCACGACCGATCACTGACGCACTCCTTACCGGGTACACTCGGTGACGGTCGGATGACTGCGACGCGCAGGGCCGGCTGACGGTAACCCGAGGTGCCGAACGGCGGCATCCCCATGTACCGTAAGAGCCACGAGAGATGCCTGACGTCATCGGGGCCCGCCTTCGGGCTGCCCCGCATTCTGTGCGAGGGGGTCGAGCCATGGGGCGCGGCCGTGCTAAGGCCAAGCAGACGAAGGTGGCCCGGGAGTTGAAGTACCACTCCCCGAACACCGACCTCACCGCCTTGCAGCGCGAACTGGCGGGTGCTGGTAAGTCTGAGCACAACTTCGACGACGACTACAAAGAGTATGTCGACGACGATGATGAGGATCACGCGGACGACGACCCGGACGTCTGGGTTCCTCCGACCCGCTGATCTCTGGTCGCAGCTGAGCACGCGGTGCCTCCCGCGTGCTCACGCATGTGTCGTCCGCAGCGGCACCATGCCCGACGATCAGGGGCCTCGCCCGGCCGGTCCTCCGGCTTCCCGGCAAGGTCCCTGATCCCGGGTTGTGCGCGTCCGCTCAGCGCGGCCGGTTGTTCCAGTTGTAGAAGGTCGGGATGTTCTCGAAGTGGTTCCAGGCGCAGACCGCGCCGGCACCGTCGGAACCGTCGACCTCCGCCCGGGCGCGGCGAGCCGCCTCAGCCTCGTGGAGCAGGGCAGTCAGCCCCGTGGCGGCCTGACGGACCCGCTCGGCGACCGGATCCGCGACGCCTCCCCCGACAGCCTCAGGCTGCCGGTGACTCGTGGTCTCGGGCATGCTCCAACACTCCCTCCAGTAGGCGGATCTTGCTGTTCCGGCAGTGCCCGGTCTCCGTGCCGTCGAACCGGCCCTGCTCGAAGTAGCGGTTGGCCGCATGGCCGCCGCCACAGAAGCCGAAGTACGAGCAGCTCGACCGGCACGCCTCGACCCCGGTCAGGAACTCCCCGACCCACGGCGTGCCCGCCGCGCCGGCGAGGATCTCGGCCAGCGGGGTGGCCAGGACGTTGCCGCTGCTGAAGTCGCCGTACCGGGGATCGTGGAAACCGGCCAGCTCCGGGGAGAGCACCACCACCGAGCCGTCGTGGCCGACGGTGGGGATCGGGTCGAGCTGCCGGGGCAGCAGCGCGTCGGCGGTCCCGTCGAGCACTGCCGCGGCGTACCGCAACGACCACTCGACCTCACGCAGGTGGATCCGGGGCGCCCGCCGCCAGGCCGCCACCAGTTCGGCCCAGAACGCGGTCACCGCGGCCGCGTCGTGCGCGTTGCCCCGGGTGTTGACCCCCTCGGTCTCCTCGATGTTGACGCCCAGCACGTCGCAGCCGAGGTCGAGGAAGTAGTCGTACAACTCGGCGGCGAACCCCGGGGCGGGTCGGCTGACCACCGCCAGTGCCGAGAAGGGCAGCCCGTGCCGGCGCAGCGCCTCGACCCCCCGCACGATCCGGTCGTACGCCGGCAGCCCGCCCCGGGTCACCCGCTCGCCGTTGCGCTCCCGGGGGCCGTCCACGCTCACGCTCACCCGCACCCCACGGGCGGCGAAGAACGCGCACCAGGCGTCGTCGACCAGCGTGGCGTTGGTCTGCACGTGGTGCTCCACCTCGGGCCCGAACGGGGCCATCAGCGCGGCCAGATGCTCCCGTCCGGCCGCGAGGGGCTCCCCGCCGTGCCAGACCACCGAGAACCGCCCCGACCGCGCCCACGGATTCACCGACGCGGCGACCGCCTCCGCCACCGCCACCGGCATCCGCCGGTCGGCGGCACGCAACGGCAGGTAGCAGTAGACACAATCCAGGTTGCACAGCGTGGTCGGCTGCATCACCACGTACGAGGGGACCACGGCGATGCCGCGCATCCCCGTCGGCGGTGCTGCCCGAGCAGCCATCGGCCCTCCTCCCCCCTGCGTGAAGTGCACTCAGGCTAGGCGGCGACGACCACTCGGGTGAACCCCCGTTCAGGCACCCGGATGATCAACGAAACGTGATCACCCGCGGGTGTGCTGGCCGATCATCTGCACGTTTCCGGAGCCCTCGATGATCTCGCCGGCCTGCCAGGCGTCCACGCCCCGACCGGCCAGAGTGGCCAGCGCGCGGTCGGCGTCCTCGGCCGAGACGATCGCGAACATGCCGACGCCCATGTTGAAGGTCGCCTCCATCTCCGGGTCCTCGATCCGCCCCTTGGACTGGATCAGGCCGAAGATCGGCTGCGGCTTCCAGGTGGAACGGTTGACCACCGCGTCGACGTGCTCGGGCAGGATCCGCACCAGGTTGCCCGGGATGCCGCCACCGGTGACGTGGGCGATCGAACGCACCTCGGCCTCGGCGATCAACTTGAGGCAGTCCTGCGCGTAGATCTTGGTCGGGGTGAGCAGTTCCTCGCCGAGCGTCCGCTGCCGGCCGAAGTCCTCGATCACCACGTCCAGCCGCATCCGGCCGGCGCCCAGCAGCACGTGCCGGACCAACGAGTAGCCGTTGGAGTGCAGGCCGGACGAACGCATGGCGATCACCACGTCGCCGACCTCGACCCGCTCCGGGCTGAGGATCTCGCTCTCCTCCACCACGCCGACGCCGGTGGCGGAGATGTCGTACTCGTCGGGGCGCAGCACCCCCGGGTGCTCGGCGGTCTCCCCACCGAGCAGGGCGCAGCCGGCGTACCGGCAGCCGTCGGCGATGCCGGCGCCGATCTCGGCGACCTTCTCCGGCACCACCTCGCCGGTGGCGATGTAGTCCAGCAGGAACAGCGGCTCGGCACCGCAGGCCACCAGGTCGTCGACGACCATCGCGACCAGGTCGATGCCGACCGTGTCGTGGATGTCCATCTGCTGCGCGATCACCAGCTTGGTGCCGACGCCGTCGGTCGACGCGGCCATGATCGGGTTCTTGTACTTCGTGGTGTCCAACCGGAACAGCCCGGCGAAGCCACCCAGGTCGCCCATGACCTCCGGTCGCCGGGTCTGCTTCACCTTCGACTTGAGCAGCTCGACCGCGCGGTCACCCGCCTCGATCGAGACTCCGGCGTCGGCGTACGAGACCGTGCGCCTGCGGCTCGCGCGGCCGGTGCCGGCCGTCCAGGGCTGACGATCGCCACCAGCGCCGGTCGGGCTGCTTCCTGCGCCGCTGCGCTCGGACACGTGCGTCACGGTTCTCCCCTTTGTGGTTCTCGACGCGGGCCGAAGTGCCGGCCGACGCCGGGCGGTGCTACGGGTGGTGGACGGTCGCGCCACCCGGAGTGGCGGCGAACGGAGGGGTGGCGGACCCGAGGTCGTCGGCGGGCGTGTTGGTGACCCGCCGTTCCACGCCCTCGAGCACGTGCTTGCCGATCAGGTTCCCCGCCGGCAGCTCGATCGGGTACTCCCCGTCGAAGCAGGCGCGGCAGAGCCGGGTCTTGGGCTGCTCGGTCGCGGCGATGAGACCGGGAAGCGAGACGTAGCCGAGGGTGTCCGCGCCGATCGACCGCCGGACGCCCTCGTTGTCCAGGCCGTTCGCCAGCAGCTCGGCCCGGGTGGCGAAGTCGATGCCGTAGAAGCACGGCCAGGTGACCGGCGGGGACGAGATCCGTACGTGGACCTCCAGCGCGCCCGCCTCGCGCAGCATCCGCACGATGGCCCGCTGGGTGTTGCCACGCACGATCGAGTCGTCGACCACCACCAGCCGCTTGCCCCGCACGTTCTCCCGCAGCGGGTTGAGCTTGAGCCGGATGCCGAGCTGGCGCAGGGTCTGCGACGGCTGGATGAAGGTCCGCCCGACGTACGGGTTCTTCATCAGACCGGCGCCGTAGGTGATGCCCGACTCCTCGGCGTACCCGATGGCGGCCGGAGTGCCCGACTCCGGCACCGGGATCACCAGGTCGGCCTCGACCGGGTGCTCCCGGGCGAGCTGGCGGCCGATCTGCTTGCGGGCGCTGTGCACGTTCCGCCCGGCGATCGTGGCGTCCGGTCGGGCGATGTAGACGTACTCGAAGAGGCAGCCCTTCGGCTCCGGGGCGGCGAACCGGGTGGAGCGCAGCCCGTCGCCGTCGATCGCGATCAGCTCGCCCGGTTCGATCTCCCGGACCACGCTGGCGCCGACGATGTCCAGCGCCGCCGTCTCGCTCGCCACCACCCAGCCGCGCTCCAACCGGCCCAGCACCAACGGGCGTACGCCGTGCGGGTCACGGGCCGCGTAGAGCGTCGACTCGTCCATGAAGACGAAACTGAAGGCCCCGCGCAGCCGGGGCAGCACCTGCATCGCCGCCGCCTCGACGGAGAGGTCGGGGTAGCTCGCCAGCAGCATGGTCACCAGTGAGGTGTCGTTGGTGGCACCGTCGGAGCCCAGCTCGCGCTCGCCCACCTCGCGCTGAAGGTCGGCGGTGTTGACCAGATTGCCGTTGTGCGCCAGGGCGATGGTGGTGCCGGAGCTGCTGGAGCGGATGGTCGGCTGGGCGTTTTCCCAGGTCGACGCGCCAGTGGTGGAGTACCGGGTGTGACCGATCGCCACATGCCCGCGCAGGCTCGCCAGGGTCGGCTCGTCGAAGACCTGGGCCACCAGGCCGAGATCCTTGTAGACCACCACGCCGGACCCGTCGCTCACCGCGATGCCGGCGGCCTCCTGGCCGCGGTGCTGCAAGGCGTAGAGGCCGAAGTAGGTCAGGTTGGCGACCTCTTCGCCGGGGGCCCAGACACCGAAGACGCCGCACGCGTCCTGGGGGCCCGGTCGTTGGGGATCAAGGTCGTGGCTCAGCCGGCCGTCGCCTCGGGGCACCTGCCGCTCCTCATGCTGGTCTGGATGGCCTGGCGTGCGTTCAGCACGCCACCGCCCGGGGCCCACTGTCGTCGCCTGACAGTGTACGCGAATCAGAGTCGATACAGATAGTCACGATTCGCCTTCTGGTCGTGACCACATCCATGTGATCGCCCCTGCTAGAGGGGCAGATACCCGGAGAGATCCGCCCGCACGCCACTGACCCGTACGCGACCCTCCGTGATCGCCTGGGGCCAGGAGAGTCTTCCCGTGGCCAATGCCAACCAGGTCGGTGGGTCCATTTCCACCACGTTCGGCGGGGTGCCACGGGTGTGTCGCGGACCGGGGAGGCACTGAACTGCACCGTAAGGTGGGACTCGCACCTCCACCGATCGGCCGGGGGCACGCTCCGCGAGGGCGGTCAACAAGGCACGGACCGCCTCCCGGTACACCGACCGATCGGGGACCCGCCCCTCGTCGAGTGCCGTGAGCACCGCCGCGACCGCGGTGGACTTAATGTGCGGAGAGGACACGACGGGACGATACGACCCGATGCCATCGGCTCGGACACTGGCCCTGGGTCGCGCTGATCCCGTCAGACAAGGCATAGTTGCCGACGGCGTATTCGTACCGTGATGATCCCTGGTTCAAACCGACCCGGGAAGTCAGACCGGAAGGCGGTGGACGTGTCAACACACCGACGTGCCTGGAAGCAACGGGCCGGTGTGGTCGTAGCGCTGGTTGCCGGCGCCCTGCTCGCCACCCCCGCCACACCGGCTCTGGCCGCCTCGGTCAGCGTGTCGCCGGGCTCGGTCACGGTGAACGCCGGCAGCGACGCCACCGTGACGGTCCGGGTCACTCCCGGCGCTGAAGACAAGTCGGCCCAGATCAGCCTCACCGGTCTCCCTGCCGGTGTCAGCTGCGACGGCTGCGGCACCGTCACCTTCGGCGAGATCCCGGGCCAGCCGAAAACCCAACTGCTGACGCTGAAGGCGAACGACAACGCGGCGGACGCCAACGCCCAGGTCACCGTGCGGGTGGTGCCGGACAAGTCGGGTCCGGACACCGGGAACTTCAACCTGACGGTGAAGGGCAAGGCCGCACCGACGAGCAAGCCGCCGGAGCAGCAGACGGTCAAGTCGATCTCCGGCAAGGTGGTCGTCGCCGCCAACGGCGACGCGGTTCCCGACGCGCGGGTGCTGCTGCAGGACTCTCAAGACAACCAGTACGAAACCAGGACCGACGCCAGCGGCAACTGGCGCTTCACCGGCTCCGCGGAGAAGCCCATCGCTCCGGGCCGGATCGACCTGGGCGCCAGCAAGGGCGCCGACGCGATCAACACCAAGACGATCAACGCCAGCGCGGGGCAGAGCCTGACCGGTCAGCGGATCACGCTGCCGATCAAGGTAGAGGTCTCCCCCAGCGCCAGCCCGTCCCCCTCCGCGGAGACAAGCCCCACCGAAGAGGTCGCCGAGGACGACGCCACCGCCGGGGCCAGTGATGCGGCCGCCGGAGCGCCGCAGGCGGCCGCCAACGACGACGAGGGTGGCATGGGCTCGTTCCTGGTCATCCTGCTCGGCGGTCTGCTCGTCGCGGCCGGTGTCGGCACGATCGTGCTGCTCTGGATCCGCCGCCGCAACGCCGAGGAGGACGACGGGGGCGCGACCGACGGTGCGGCCGCGACCGGTGGTGCGGCCGCGGCGCGGGGCGCGTTGCGGGGGGCCGACGACCAGACCCGGGTGGTCAACCGGGTCGGTGCCGGACCGGATCCGACGATGGTGGGTGGCACCTCGCTGAGCGATGCGCCGACGATGTTGCAGCGCCCGGTCGTCGACGACGTCCCACCGGACCCGTACGCGGCGCCGCCGCAGCCGTACGGTCCCGGCGGTGCGCAGGCCGGCGGCTGGTCCGGCGGGGGCTACGGCGACGAGCCGGCCCCGGCCGGCGGGTACGGCCAGCAGGGCGGATACGGCAACAACGCCCCCGCCTCGGGCGGCGGATACGGCAATGCTCCCTCGTCCGGCGGCGGGTACGGCAACGCCCCGGCCGGCGGTGGCGCGTACGGCAACGCCCCCTCGTCGGGCAGCGGGTACGGCAACGCCCCCTCGTCGGGCAGCGGGTACGGCAACGCCCCCGCCTCAGGCGGCGGATACGGCAACGACTTCGGCGCACCCGCCGGCGGCCCCGGCTACGGCGGGCCGCAGCAGGGCGGCGGCTACGGCGAACGGTACGACGAGCCGACCGGCCGCTACCCCGGCGAGGCCACCGGCGGCTATGCCCCGCCGGCCGACCCGTACCCGACCACCACCTACCAGCCGGAGTCGGGCTACGACCAGGGCGAGCCGGGCTACGGTCGTGTCCAGGAGCAGGGTGGCGGCCAGGGCGGCTACGGCGGGCCGGGCGGCTACGAGGCGGCCCCGCAGCAGGGCTACGACAGCCGGTACGACCAGCAGGGCGGCTACGGCGCACCGCAGGGCGGGTACGACCAGCAGGGCGGCTACGGCGGCCAGCAGGGCGGGTACGACCAGCCCGGCGGGCACGACCAGCAGCCGCCAGCGCAGCAGGGTGGCTACGGCCAACAGCCCCCGCAAGGAGGCTACGGCGAACAGCCCCCGCCGCAGGGAGGCTACGGCCAACAGCCCCCACAAGGAGGCTACGGTCAGCAGCCGCCGCCGCAGGGAGGCTACGGCCAACAGCCCCCACAAGGAGGCTACGGTCAGCAGCCGCCGCCGCAGGGAGGCTACGGTCAGCAGCCCCCGCCGCAGGGCGGCTACGGCCAACAGCCCCCGCAAGGAGGCTATGGCCAGCAGCCGTCGCCGCAGGGTGGCTACGACAACCACGGCTACGACCAGCAGGCTGGCGGCTACTACGGCGAGCAGGCCCCGGCGGGCCGGGCTCGGCCGGACGGCCCGCCGCCCCAGGACCGGGGCGGTCGCCGTCTCGACTGGCTGGACGACTGAGCTGACAGCACGCACGGAAAGGGCCGCCCACTTGCCGGGCGGCCCTTTCCGCTTCCGCAGTCAACCGACCGGTTCCGAATCGTCCCGGAGTGAGTGGCCGGCGTCGCCGTAGCACGCGCAGGCGGCTCTCTGAGGGCACGTGTGACGCCACCGGCTCGGAAAGCCCGTGGTCAGGCGCGGGAGAAGACGCCCTGCCGCAGGAGCGGGACCACGTCGGAGACGTCGGTCTGGACGGCGATCTCGACGTCGGCGGTGAAGCCGCCCTCCACCAACTCCCGCCCGGAGACGCAGCCGCGTACCGCTGCGGGCACGTCCGGGGTGCTGGCCAGCGCGGCGAGGGCCATCGCTGCCTCCACCGACAGCCCACCGGGCACTCCGGAGAGGGCGTCCAGCACGCTGGCCGCACCGAGCTGGTCCTCAACCGACGGGCGCAGTGAGCCGTCCGGCCAGCGTTCACCGGCGGCGATCACCCCCACCGGTGCCTCCGTCGAGCCGTACCCCTGGCGGCGCAGCCATCGCCCGACGGCGCGGGCGTTACGCAGGCAGGCCGCGACGACGGGCAGCCCCGTGGCGCTGGCGGCGGCGCTGATCGCCGATCCGTTCGGCGACGGCAGCACCAGGTCGGCGACGGCCGGCGCGGTGGTCAGCGCAGCCGGGGAGAGCGACCACGGGTGTTCCGGGGTCGTCCGACGGCGACCCACCGCGGCGACGGCCCCGACCCGCAGCGCGTAGTCGGCAGCTTGCTCGCCCCAGGGGAACGGGTGGACCCGCATACCGCGGCCGACCGCCACCTCCACGGCGGTGGTGAACGAGAGCACGTCCACCACCACCAGCACCGCGCAGACGCGGCCCAGCTCCGCCGCCCCGGTCAGCCCCCAGTCGAACCGGGCGCCAGCGCCGGGTTGGGCGTGGACAGCCGTGGCCACCGCCTCAACGCTCGTCGGTCGTGCCCGGCTGCTCGTCACCGGCGTCGCCGGGCGTGGCGTCCGCGGTGGTCGAGGCCGGTGCGTCCGGTGCGCTCGTCGCCCCGGTCGACTCCGCCACCGGTACGCCGTCGCCGGCAGATCCGGACGACGCGGCCGGGGCAGCGGCACTCGACGCGGCCTCGGCACCCGCTTCGGTCGGCGCGGCAGGCGAGCCCGGGACCGTGCCGGCGACCGGCTCGTCCGCGACCGGCTGGGCGTCGGTCCCGATCGGCTCGACAGCCGGTACGTCCACCGGCTGGCTGGCCGTCGCCGGGGCGATGGTGGTGGTGCCGGTGCGCGTCGCCTCGACCTCGACCTGCGCCGCCTCCGGGCCGCCGAAGAGCTTCGGCAGGGTGGCGGTGTGCGCCGCGCGCAGCTCGTCCAGACCGATCCGGAACTGGCCGTGCACCTCGAGCGCGCCGTTGCCCGGCTCGGTGACGCCGATCAGCTCCCACGGCACGCCCCGCTCCGAGCAGAGGGCCGTGAACGCCTTCTCGTGGCCTCGCGGCACGGACACCAACATCCGGCCGGCCGACTCGCTGAACAGGAAGACGAACGGCAGGGAGCCGTCGGCGAACCGTTCCGGCACCGCGATCCGGGCACCGACGCCGTGCCGCAGGCACGACTCGACCAGGCTCTGGGCCAGGCCGCCGTCGGAGAGATCATGGGCGGAGCTGAGGTGACCCACCCGGGCCGCCTCCGCCATCAGCTCGGCCAGCAGCCGCTCGCGGGCCAGGTCCACCTGGGGTGGCATGCCGCCGAGGTGCTGGTGGGTGACCCAGGCCCACTCGGAGCCGGAGAGTTCCACGTGCGTGTCGCCGAGCAGGAAGAGCTGGTCGTGGTCGCCGCCGGAGCGCGGGACGAAGCCCATCGGCACCCGGTCGGCCACGTCGTCGAGCACGCCCAGCACGCCGACCACCGGTGTCGGGTGGATCGCGGCGGCACCGGTCTGGTTGTAGAAGCTGACGTTGCCGCCGGTCACCGGGATGCCCAGCTCCAGGCAGCCGTCCGCGAGGCCGCGTACCGCCTCGGCGAACTGCCACATCACGCCCGGGTCCTCCGGGGAACCGAAGTTGAGGCAGTTGGTGACGGCGATCGGCTTCGCCCCGGTGACGGCCACGTTCCGGTACGCCTCGGCCAGCGCCAGCTTCGTCCCCTGGTACGGGTCGAGGCGGGCGTACCGGCCGTTGCCGTCGACGGAGAGGGCGACGCCGAGGCCGCTCTGCTCGTCGATCCGGATCACGCCGGAGTCCTCCGGCTGGGCGAGCACGGTGTTGCCCAGCACGTACCGGTCGTACTGCTCGGTGACCCAGGTCTTGTCGGCCAGGTTCGGCGAGGCGATCATCCGGAGCACGGTCTCCCGCAGCGCCTCCGGGGTGTTCGGCCGGGGCAGGGTCTCGGCCCGGTCGGCCTGGAGCAGGATCAGGTCGGCCGGCTCGCGCATCGGGCGGGCGTAGACCGGACCGTCGTCGACCAACGAGCCCGGCGGGACGTCCACCACCAGACGGTCGCGCCAGGTGATCACCAACCGGCCCGGCTGGCCGTCCGGCGCCGGCGCGGTGACCTCACCGATCGCGGTGGCCCAGACGCCCCACTTCTCGGCGATCTTGAGCACCGCCTCCAGCTTTTCCGGGGCGACGACCAGCAGCATCCGCTCCTGGGACTCGCTGGCCAGGATCTCGTGCGGCTCCATCGAGGGCTCCCGCAGCGGCACCCGCTCCAGCCACACCCGCATCCCGGTGCCCGCCGACGCTGCCGTCTCGGTCAGCGCGCAGGTCAGACCGGCGCCGCCGAGGTCCTGGATGCCGACGACCAGCTCGGCGTCGTACAACTCCAGGCACGCCTCGATGAGCAGCTTCTCCATGAACGGGTCGCCGACCTGCACCGACGGGCGACGCTGCTCGCTGCCCTCGTCGAAGGTGGCACTGGCCAGCACCGACACGCCGCCGATGCCGTCCCGGCCGGTCTTGGCACCCATCAGCACCACGACGTTGCCCGGGCCGGTGGCGTCCTTCTTCTGCAACCGGTCGACCGGGAGCACACCGAGGCAGAGCGCGTTGACCAGCGGGTTGCCCTGGTAGCAGGGGTCGAAGACCACCTCGCCGCCGATGTTCGGCAGGCCCAGGCAGTTGCCGTAGCCGCCGACACCGGCGACCACACCGGGCAGCACGCGCGCGGTGTCCGGGTGGTCGGCCGCGCCGAAGCGCAGCGGGTCCATCACCGCGACCGGGCGGGCACCCATGGCGAGGATGTCCCGGACGATGCCGCCGACACCGGTCGCCGCACCCTGGTACGGCTCGACGAAGCTCGGGTGGTTGTGCGACTCGACCTTGAAGGTGACCGCGAGTTCGTCGGAGACTCTGACCACACCGGCGTTCTCACCGATGCCGGCGAGCAGCCGGTCACTCGGCGGGGCCTTCTCACCGAACTGGCGCAGGTGCACCTTGCTCGACTTGTAGGAGCAGTGCTCACTCCACATGATCGAGTACATGGCGAGCTCGGCCTGGGTGGGGCGGCGGCCGAGGATCTGCCGGATCCGCTCGTACTCGTCGTCGCGGAGGCCCAGCTCGGCGTAGGGCTGGAGTTCCTCCGGGGTGCCGGCGGCCCGGGGCACGGTGTCCACACCGTCGGCCCAGTCGGCGGCCGGCACCGCATCGGCGTGCCGGCCCGCGTCGGCCGGGCCGCCCTGCGCCACGGTGGCCGTGGGCGGCTCCGCCGGGGCGGCCGGGAAGGCGCCCGGCGTCTCCCGTACGGCCGGGTCCGGATGGGTGGTCATGACCTCTCCTCGCTGCGCTCGTGGTCGCCCGTGGGGCGGTGGAGCCGACCGATGATCCCGTCGCGCACGGTCACGCCGGCGTCCCCACCAGGTGCTTGAGCACCGAGGTGAAGAAGCCGAGACCGTCCAGGGAGGGGCCGGTGAGTGCTTCCACCGCGTGCTCGGGGTGGGGCATGATGCCGACCACGTTGCCGGCGGCGTTGGTGATCGCCGCGATGTCGCGCTGCGACCCGTTGGGATTGCCTCCGACGTAGCGGGCGACGACGCGCCCCTCGGCCTCCAGGGCGTCCAGGGTCGCGGTGTCCGCGACGTAGCAGCCCTCGCCGTTCTTGACCGGGATGAGGATCTCCTGGCCCGACTGGAAGGCGTTCGTCCAGGCCGTGCCGGTCGACTCCACGCGCAGGAGCTGGTCCCGGTTGCGGAAGTGCAGGTGCTGGTTGCGGGTGAGCGCGCCGGGCAGCAGGTGGGCCTCGCAGAGGATCTGGAAGCCGTTGCAGATCCCGAGCACCGGCAGGCCGCCCCGGGAGGCGTCCACGATCTTCTCCATCACCGGGGCGAACCGGGCGATGGCTCCGCAGCGCAGGTAGTCGCCGTAGGAGAAACCGCCGGGGAGGACCACGGCGTCCACCCCGTGCAGCTCCGCGTCGCCGTGCCAGAGCCGGACCGGCTCGGCGCCGGCGAGGCGTACGGCCCGGGCCGCGTCCCCGTCGTCCAGCGAGCCGGGGAAGGTCACCACACCGACGCGCGCGGTCACGGCTGCGCGTCCACGGTCTCGTCGGCTCCGACCACGCGGACGGTGAAGTCCTCGATGACGGGGTTGGCGAGCAGCTTGTCGGCGATCTCCCGGGCCTGGTCCAGGTCCGGCTCACCGGTGAAATCGATCTCGATTCGCCTACCGATCCGGACGGAGGCGACGTCACTGACGCCGAGCCGCGGCAGCGCGTTTGCGACGGCCTGGCCCTGGGGATCGAGGATCTCGGGCTTGAGCATGACGTCGACGACGACGCGAGGCACTGGGCACTCCTGACTGTGTACGCAGTTGGGTGCCGGCCCACTACGGGCGAGCGTGGCCAGCGTACCTGGCAGATGCGGCTCTGGATCCACCGGCCGGGGCCGGTTCAGGCCGTGATCGACATAACTCCGCGGCGGCACGGGTAGCCGATGCCGTTTCGTTGCGGCACCGATGCGCTTCCGTTGCCTGTAACCGTGGCGTCACGTGGCCGTCACGCTTCTGGCCAGGCAGAACGCTCACCTGGGGGGACGAATGTGACCAGTTTCTGACAAACAGCCAAGGCCGCCGGTCGACACGACGGGTCACATCCGGTTCATTTTCGCCAAACCCTTGTGAACAGGACTCACGAACCCTACCGTTCGTCGCCAAGCGTCGATGCCTTCCATCGACGCCTCGGTGGGTCACCCCTCCGCCCGCCGACACCGCCCGGCGACCCCGGGTCCCGACACAAGGAGTCCCCGACATGCGACTTCGCCCCCTGGTCGCGGTGCTGACCACCGCCCTCGCCAGCGTGCTCGCCTCCGCCTCCGGCGCGACCGCGGCCCCTGCCGGACCGCAGCCGATCATCGGTGGCGACACCGTCTCTTCCGCACCCTGGGCCGCGGCGGTGTTCAGCAACGGCTCGTTCACCTGCTCCGGCAGCGTCATCTCCGCCGACTGGGTGCTCACCGCCAAGCACTGCGTCAGCGGCTCGATGTCCGTGCGGATCGGCAGCGTCCACCGCTCCTCCGGCGGGGTCACCCGTACCGTCGCCGCCACCTACAGCCGCTACGACCTCGCCCTGATGCGCCTGTCCAGCCCGGTGAGCGCTCCCCCGGTGACGCTGGCCAACAGCAACCCGCCGGTCGGCTCCACCAACACGATCTACGGCTGGGGGCAGACCTGCTACCGCGGCTGCTCGGCCTCCAGCCAGCTCAAGACCGCCTCGGTCCGGGTGACCAGCACCAACGTCACCGACGCGTACGGCGGGCAGGCGATCCGGAGCACCGAGATCAGCGGCAACGCCTGGCGCGGCGACTCGGGCGGCCCGCAGTTCTACAACGGCCAGCAGGTCGGCGTCGCCTCCACCGCCGACGGCGTGAGCATCCAGAACTACGGCAGCGTCGCGTACAACCGGGCCTGGATCACCTCGACGGCCGGTGTCTGACCGTTAACGCCCTGGCGGCGCGGATGACCGGCGGAGCGCCGGACGTCCGCGCCGCCTCGTTTTGCAGCATCCGGTCAGCTGAACAGTGCTCGCGTACCGGCCGGCCAGCGGCTGACAGCATCGGAACCGTGCTGGTCGTGACGACGGATCAACTGCCCGGCTACGAGATCCGCCAGATTCTCGGCGAAGTGGTGTCATCAATGGCCAGGACGCGCAACCCGTACCGCGAGGGGGTCAAGAACCTACGCGGCGGCGCGTACGACCCGATGGCGCCGGACAACCTCACCCGCTGGCGTACCGACTCGGTGGCCCGGCTCGGCGAGGAGGCCCGCCGGCTCGGCGCGAACGCCGTGGTGGGTATGCGCTTCGACAGCCGGGACTGCGGCGAGATGTGGATGGAGATCTGCGCGTACGGCACGGCGGTGATCGTGGTGCCCAAGGTCCCCGACGTCATGCCATCCGACCAGCCCCTGGTCGCCGCCGAGACCGCCCACGACGCGGGGATCGCCGAGGCCCCCGGCGGCATCGCCGAACCGGCCAGCGCCCCTGATCTGCGCTCGGCCCCCGAAACC
>NZ_SMJY01000097.1:0-22151 GCF_004348355.1 Micromonospora sp. KC721
GCCCTGCACCGTCTCGTACGCCTCCGCGGCTCCGCCCACGGCCGACGTGGCGGTGGCCCGGCTGCGGGCGGCGGGGGCCCGGCGGGTGGCGGTGGTCGGCTACTTCCTGGCGCCGGGGCTCTTCCACGACGGGGTGGTGGCGGCGGCGCGTGCCGCTGGCGCGGTCGCGGTCAGCGGGCCGCTCACCGACGCGCCCGAACTGGCCGACCTGGTGCTGCGCCGGGTGGACCGCTCGGTGCGGACGTGACCTGGTCGCCAGGTGGCAGCCGCCAGATGGCAGGGCCAGCTCGACGACTGCTGGCCGGTGATCTCCTGTGGTACGGGACGCGGACAGCGTAACGCCCCGGCGGGGTGGAACCCGGCCGGGGCGTTACGGCTGGCGGTGGGTCAGGCGGAGTGAGCGCGCAGCACCCGGAGACCGCCGCGGCGCTTCACCGCGCGGCGTTCCTCCTCGCTCATCCCACCCCAGACGCCGGCGTCCTGACCGGACTCCAGTGCCCACTGGAGGCACTGGTCGGTCACCGGGCAGCGCCGGCAGACGGCCTTCGCCTGTTCCACCTGCAGCAGGGCCGGACCGGACGTCCCGATCGGGAAGAACAGCTCCGGGTCCTCGTCGCGGCAGACGGCATCGTGGCGCCAGTCCATGGCGGCAACACTCCTCATTCTGGATGGGTGGCAGATAACGCTGGTGCTTTTTCTTATGTGCGTCCGCAGTGCCGGTCGTAACGGTTCGCGCCCGACTATTCAGCAATGCGTGAGCAGGCTCGTTCAGCCCCGGGACCTGCTGCAACGGCTCCGTCGGGGGAGCGCGTCCCGGCAATGCCCGGTAACTCAAGTTCGCTTGTGAATACTTTCACGAACGCTGTCGATGTCAAGGGTGACGCGAGGAAAAACTCCGCACGGTGAGCAAGCTCACGACCCCTTTGTCTAGATTTGCGGCCTCCCCGGTTACCCGGCGTGCCACAGTCGATAGTCAATGTAGTACAGTGCGCGTGACAATGCAGACATTTCCGGCATCACCCTCCTGTCCGCGGCGCCCACCGCTTCGTGCGGTGTAACGATCGCCGACCAAGGGCGTTACCCGAGACCTAGCAGATTACTCTCAGTGCCCCGGGAATGGAGGAAAATCTGACCTTTTCTCGTTCGCCAAGGTAGTCGCCGTCGACCTGGAAGGCCTGGGGACGGCTGCTGACCAGGGTGAACTCGGGGACGTCGTGTAGCCGCAGCACCCGCTTGCCATGTGGATCCGGGTTCCGGGAGACAAACTGCGTGACCGTGCGTGTAGTGCTGACCACCCGTAGCTGCCGCAGTGCCAGCACGTCGAGCCCGAGGTCGAAGGAAGCCTCCGGATTCGGATTGATCTCCCGATCGCCCAGGTAGGTCCATGGGGCGCAGTTCTGGATGATGACCGTCGCCAGCTCACCCTCGACGGGCTCGCCCGGGCGCTCCAGCGAGATCGCCGGATGCCGGCGATCCGAGTCGAGGAAGTACTGGCTCACCGTTGCCCGAAAGTACAACCCGGGCGTCGACACCCGGCCCCGCCGGCGGGCCTGCTCCACCCGGTGGATCACCGCGGCGTCCACGCCGAAGCCGGCGCAGAAGGTGAAGTAGCGGTCGTCGGCCCGACCCAGCCCGATCGTCCGGGACCGGCCCAGCCGCAGCCCCTCCAGGATCATGCTGGTGCCCTCCGGCCACTCCCGGGGCAGACCCAAGGCGCGGGCGAAGACATTCGTCGAACCACCCGGCACCGTCGCCAGGGCGGGCAGCCGCTCGGCGCGGGTACCTGACGTGCCGAACGTCGGCGGCTCGGCCGTCATCAGACCGTTCACCACCTCGTTGACCGTGCCGTCCCCGCCGAGCGTGACGACGACGTCAACCCCCTCCTCGGCCGCCTCCCGGGCCAGGTCGGTGGCGTGCCCGCGGCGGCGGGTGTACCGCACCGACAGGTCTACTTCGCTGCGCAGCGCCCGGACCAGGACGTCCCGGCTGCGCTCGCTGGTGGTGGTGGCGTTCGGATTGACCACCAGGACGGCCCGCATGGGCGGCACTGTACCGCGCTCGCCGGCGGGTATCGTGGCCGCGTGACGCGCGACTGCGACCCGCTGCCCGACACCCTCCGGTGGGCGGTACGGCTGCTGCGCGGTGAGGCCGCCGCCCTGGCGCTGCTCGCCGGCTGGCTGATCTGGGCGGACCTGACCGCCACCAGGACCGACCTGGTGTCGGCGCTTCTGGTGACCGGGTTCGCGATCGGCGCCACCGCCGCGCTCTGGGCCCTCGGTGGGGCGCTGGCCCGCCGACGGGCCGGTGCCCGGGCGCCGGCGATCGTGCTCCAGCTCATGCTGCTACCCATCGGCTGGTTCATGGTCCAGGCCGGACTGGGGTGGTGGGGCGCACCGCTGATGGCGCTCGGCGTCGGGGTCTGCGCGTTGCTGCTCAGCCCGCCCACCACGCGGGCCCTGGGTTTCGGGTGACACCCGGCGCGGCCACGGCGGTGGCCGCCGACGGTCAGTAGCCGGAGCGGCGGGTCAGCAGCGAGATGGTGGCCCGCCCGTCGGCCGACTGGGCTGCGGCGGCGGTGGTCAGCGCGGTGAGCACCTTCCAGGCGAACGAGGACTCCGACGGCAGCGTCGCGCCCGGCACGACCGGCACCGTCACCTCGACGGTGAGCGCGTCCTCGGTGACCGCGAAGCAGCACTCCAGTTCGGCGTCCCGGGTGGCGATGGCGAGCAGCATGGCGCAGGCCTCGTCCACCGCGATGCGCAGATCCTCGATCTCGTCCAGGGCGAACTGGAGGCGGGCCGCGAGCCCCGCGGTGGCGGTGCGGAGCACACCGAGGTAGCCGCCGTCGGCGGGCACGGTGAGGTGCACCACGTCGTCGTCGGTGGTCGGTTGCCCGGTCAGTTGAGTCACGCCTCATCCCCCTGGTCGGGGACTCTACCCTCTCGGGCGTTCCCGGGGGCAGGGGCCGCCTCCGCCTGTGCGGCGAGCGCGTGCAGCGCCGGCCCGCTGAGCCGGTACGGCACCAGCCCTTCCACCGGGACCGCCCGGACCGAGGCGTAGAACCGGGCGGCCGGATTCCAGTCGACCATCGACCATTCGAGGCGTCCGAAGCCGCGCTGCACGCAGGTGGCAGCCAGCGTGGCCAGCAGCAGCCGACCCGCGCCGGTGCCCCGGAACGGCGGCCGGACGTAGAGATCCTCCAGGTGGATGCCGTGCCCGCCGACCCAGGTGGAGAAGGTGAGAAACCACAGCGCGAAGCCCACCGGTTCGTCGTCGGCGTCGACCGCCACATGCCCGAAGAGAGCGGGCGACGGGCCGAACAACGCCTCGGTCAGTTGCTCGGCGGTCAGCCGGCACTGGTCGGCGGCGTGCTGGTAGTCAGCGAGTTCGTGCACCATCGAAACGACGGCCGGCACGTCGCGGGGACGTGCCGGCCGGATCGACGGCGGCGGGAAAGGCCGACTCACGCCTGCTTGGTCTCCCAGAAGATCTTGGAGATCTCGTCGATCTTCTGGAGCAGCTCGTCCGCCTTGGACGGGTCGGTCCCGCCCTTGGCACCGGCCGCACCGGCCAGCTTGGTCGCCTCGTTGAACAGCTGGTGCAGGTGCGGGTACTTCTCGAAGTGGGCCGGCTTGAAGTAGTCGGTCCAGAGCACCCACAGGTGGTGCTTGACCAGGTCGGCGCGCTGCTCCTTGATCAGGATGGCCCGGGTGCGGAACTCCGGGTCGGTGTTGGCCTGGTATTTCTCGCAGATCGCCTTGACCGACTCGGCCTCGATGCGGGCCTGCGCCGGGTCGTACACGCCGCACGGCAGGTCGCAGTGGGCGCTTGCGGTGACACGGGGCGAGAGGATGCGGGGAAGTCGCATCAGAGTCCTCCACGGGATGTTTGCGATGATCCAACCTGAGATTACTCCTGGCACGTCCCCGATAGGGGCGGAGGGGAAACCTGATGACGGTGGAGCGCGCCTGGCTGCGCCGCCCGCTGGCCGCCGTCGGGGTGACCGGCCCGTCCATGTCGCCCACCCTGCGGCACGGCGACGCGCTGCTGGTCCGCGTCGGCGCTCGCG
This sequence comes from Micromonospora sp. KC721, assembly GCF_004348355.1. NCBI lineage: Bacteria > Bacillati > Actinomycetota > Actinomycetes > Micromonosporales > Micromonosporaceae > Micromonospora > Micromonospora sp. KC721. The sequence goes on from NZ_SMJY01000097.1 coordinate 4,070, forward strand.
CGATCCGCCCCGGCGACGTGGTGGTCGCGGTCTTCCGCACCCGCCCCGACCTGCTCGTGGTCAAGCGCGCGGTCCGTCCACAGGACGGCGGCTGGTGGGTACGCGGCGACAACGACCTGGTCACCGACGACTCCCGGGCGTACGGCGTGGCCGACGTACTGGGCCGGGTGGTGCTGCGCTACTGGCCGCGCCCCGGCCGGGTGCCCCGCCGGCGGGAGTTATGACCCTGCTCACATGCTGGTACGAGGGGCCTGACTAGACTCGGAAAGTGCCTGGGTGACCCCCGCACCGCGCGCCGCTGTCGACGCCTCACCTCGTGCCTCGACCCGGCCGCTCCGTCTGCTCGACAGATCCTGGAGTCACCATGTCTGCGTCCACCGTGGATCCTGACGATCCCGTCTTCCGGCTGCACGTCGGCGGCAAGCTGGCCGTCGCCTCGACCGTCCCGCTGACCAGCCGGGAGGACCTCTCCCTCGCGTACACCCCGGGCGTGGCCCGGGTCTGTGAGGCGATCGCCGCCGACCCGGCCCTGGTCGACGACTACACGTGGGTGTCGCACACCGTCGCGGTCGTCACCGACGGCTCGGCCGTGCTCGGGCTGGGCAACATCGGCCCCCGTGCCGCGCTGCCGGTCATGGAGGGCAAGGCGGTGCTGTTCAAGCAGTTCGCGGGGGTCGACGCGGTACCGATCTGCCTGGACACCCAGGACACCGACGCGATCGTGACGGCGGTGAAGATGCTCGCGCCGTCCTTCGGTGGCATCAACCTGGAGGACATCAGCGCCCCGCGCTGCTTCGAGATCGAACGCCGGTTGGACGAGGAACTGTCCATCCCGGTCTTCCACGACGACCAGCACGGCACCGCGATCGTCGTACTGGCCGCGTTGCGCAACGCGGCGACCCTGCTCCAGCGCAAGCTCGGTGACCTGCGGGTGACGGTCAGCGGCGCGGGCGCGGCCGGGGTCGCGGTCACCCGCATGCTGATCGCCGGTGGGGTCAACCCGGAGCAGGTGGTGGTCTGCGACTCCCGGGGAATCATCGGCCGGCACCGCGCCGACCTGACCGAGACCAAGGCGTACCTGGCCGAGACCACCAACACCGGGGGACGCGAGGGCGACATCACCGAGGCGCTGCGCGGCGCCGACGTGCTGGTCGGCGTCTCCGGCGGGGAGATCCCGGAGCAGGCGGTGGCCGGAATGGCCCCGGGCGGCATCGTCTTCGCGCTGGCCAACCCGACTCCGGAGGTGCACCCGGAGGTGGCGGCCCGGCACGTGGCGGTGGTCGCCACGGGGCGCAGCGACTACCCCAACCAAATCAACAACGTGTTGGCCTTCCCCGGCGTGTTCCGGGGCGCGCTGGACGCCCGGGCCACCCGGATCACCGACGGGATGAAGGTGGCCGCGGCCGACGCGATCGCCGCGGTGGTGGCCGAGTCACTGACCGCCGACGCGATCGTGCCCTCCCCGCTCGACCCGCGGGTCGCCCCGGCGGTGGCGCAGGCGGTCGCCGAGGCGGCCCGCCGCGACGGGGTCGCCCGCGCCTGACCTGTCGAAGAAGGGCCCGAGCGATCGGCTCGGGCCCTTCTTCGACGATCGGTTCCCTTGTTACGGTGCCGATCATGCGTGCCGCCTTTGCCTCCCGCTTCGACACCGACCACCCGCTCGCCGCGCTCGCCGTCGGCGAGCGCCCCGAGCCGACCCATCCCGATGGAAGCTGGGTCACCGTGCAGGTGCGGGCCAGCTCGCTCAACCACCACGACATCTGGTCACTGCGCGGGGTGGGGCTGACCGTCGACCAGCTTCCGATGATCCTCGGCTGCGACGCCGTCGGCACCGACCCGGACGGCCGTGCGGTGGTCATCTACCCGGTGGTGCCCACCCCCGGTGACCCGCGGGGGGTCTCCATCCTCTCCGAGCACTTCCCCGGCACCCTGGCCGAGCGGGTGGCCGTACCCCGGGTGAATCTGCTGCCGCTGCCGGCGGGGGTGTCGGCGACCGACGCGGCCTGCCTGCCCACGGCCTGGCTGACCGCGTGGCGGATGCTGACCACCAAGGGGCGGGTGGACGAGGGCGAGTCGGTGCTGGTGCAGGGCGCGGGCGGGGGCGTGGCCACCGCGGCCGTCGCGCTCGGCGTCGCGCTCGGCAAGCGGGTGTACGCGACCAGCCGGGACGCCGGCAAACGGGAGCGGATCGCCGAGCTGGGGGCGACCGCACTGGAGCCGGGCGCACGCCTGCCCGAACGGGTCGACGTGGTGATCGAGACGGTCGGCGCGGCCACCTTCGACCACTCGCTCAAGTCCGCCGCGCCGATGGCCCGGATCGTGGTCTCCGGGGCGACCGCCGGGCACGAGCCGAAGGTCAACCTGCGCCGGGTCTTCGCCATGCAGCTGGAGATCCTGGGTACCTCGATGGGTACCCCGGAGGAGCTGACCGAGCTGCTGGCCTTCTGCGCCGAGCACCAGATCCACCCGGTGGTGGACAGCGTCGTCCCGTTCAGCCGGGTCGAGGAGGCCTTCGCCCGGCTGCACTCGGGTGACGTCTTCGGCAAGGTCGTCGTCGACCACACCGCCTGACGGCGCGACCCGCGGCCGCCGGGTCGCGCCGCCGCTGTCAGAGGTGGTCGTCGAGGGTGGCGATGCCGCCGCGGGTCGCGCCCTCGGGGATGCGGGCCTTGGCCTTCTCGTCGCCGTACAGGGTCCAGCGGAGGAAGTCGACGCTGGTGTCGGTGATGACCCGCAGCGCCGCGCCGTTGCCGAGCAGCCCCCGGCCGTGGTCGCCCTTCGGGAGGCTGAGCATGGCCTTCGGCCACGGCACCGCGTCGTAGACCGCCTTGCCGGCGGCGTACTTCACCACCTCGTCGGCCTGGCCGTGCACGAAGAGTTGCGGTGCGGCGGTGCCGGCGAACGCCGTGCCCACCCCGATTCCGGTGCCGGCGAAGACCAATCCCGCGTCCAGCCGCTTGTCCCGGTTGACCCCGAAGAGGCCGATGGTGGTCACCCCACCGGCCGAGTGCCCGGCCGCCGCCACCCGGTCGGTGGCGAGCCGGCCACGCAACGGGTCGTCGGCCTTCGTGTCCAGCGCCAGCACCTGGTCCAGCACGTACGACACGTCGGCGGGCTGCTTCAGCACGTCGAACGCGTTGTTGTCGGTGCCCCGGCTGGTGTGCGGGAAGGTGGGCGCGGCCACCACGAACCCGGCCGCCGTCCACGGGGTGAGCAGTGCCGCGTAGTCGTCCGGTCTTCCGCCCAGGCCGTGGCTGAACACCACGACCGGGAACCGGCCGTTTGCCGCCGTCGCGCCGCGCTTGGGCGCCTTGCCGGCGTCACCCGAGGCCGGGTACCAGATGGTCACCGGCAACGGCCGGTCGCCGCCGCGGTTCAACCGCAGCAGGCGTACGCCGACGGCGAAGGTTTCGCTCGGCGCGCTGCCGGCGGGCGCCGGGGCGGGGGTGGTCGCCGCGGGTGGCTTCGACGCTGCGGCCGGCGTGGCGGCCGGGGTTGGCGTGGCCGAGCAGCCGGCGAGAGCGGCGGCGAGCAGTACGGCGGCGAGCGCGATCGGGGTGGGGCGACGGGGCATGGTGACGATTGTGCCTCCGTCGGTGGGTTTTCCGGCAACCGGTCGCCGGAATCCTGTCTCGGGCGGTACGGGCCGTCGTCCGGTCGGCCGGGTCGGCTCCACCGCTCGGGCCACAGCGGTCACGTTCGGTGCGCCGCCGGCTGACGGGAAAACGAGGTTGCCCCGCAGTCGGCATAACTGCCTTAACAATGTCCGAATGCGGCAAATTGACGTAACATTTTCGTAATGGAGAGCGTGATTGGTCAGCCCAGCGTTGCTGCTCATCATGTCGGCGAGCCGGTGCAAAAATTCGCGAATGGTCAGACCTTAACTCATTGACGCTGAAGAGATCGTCGGTTAGCCTGAGTTGCGCCCTTTACTCATGTGCTGGCCCTTCTTATGCTTGCTCAATGTAATTGCGGCCACCTCCGTTCGCTGATCATATTGAGGATTCAATGCATTACGGACATTCCGGGTCTGTTGGTGAGCTCCCCAACCTTCTGCTCCTGGGCAGTTCTGCTCGTAAACGCGCCCATCGTGTTCGGTGGCGGCAGGTGCTTGCCGCCGGGCTGGGAGCTCTGCTCGCGTTCACGATAGGTCCGCCAGCGGTGGCCAAGGCGGCCGCCCTTCAGGCGGTCGGCCAGATGTCGGCAGCTGAGCTCAACGCGATGTGGACGGAGTACGGAAACGCGGGAGGTCATTGGACCGGTGGGGATCGTACGGTCTCGGTCACGTTGCCCGATGGGCGGGTGGCATGGCTCTTCTCAGACACGTTCCTCGGTGCCGTCAATGGGGACGGCTCGCGTCCGGCAAGCAGTCCCATGGTCCACAACACACTTGTGGTCCAGGATGACAGCGGGCTGATCGAGACACGGCATGGCGGCACAGCCGCAGCCCCCAAGTCGCTGATGTGCGACGACAGCGTGGGGCTCGGCTGCTGGGTCGCTGACGCCCTAGTTGACGGTTCTGTGTTGAGAGTGATGGTCAACAGGTACGAGTCCACTGGTCCGGGGATGCTGGACGTCAAACCAACCGGTAACGCCCTCGTGACGCTGGCGTTGCCCAGTCTGTCCGTCCAGGAGGTCCGAGACCTTCCACTTGGCAGTTCGATCACCTGGGGTCAGGAGCTGTACAACGAGGGCGGGTACACCTACATCTACGGGTCGGAGCACACTCCCGACATGAAGTTCGCCCACCTGGCGCGTGTCCCGCAGGGTGGCTTGGCCGGTCCGTGGCAGTTCTGGACCGGAAGCGGTTGGTCGGGTCAGGAGCGAGAGTCGGTTCGTATCGCCAGCGGTGTGGGAACCTCCTTCGCGGTGCAAAAGGTTGACGGGCGGTACTTGCTCGTGACGATGGAAGGCCACCTGGTCTTTAACTCCGTGATTGTCGCCTACACCGCGGACTCGCTGACCGGCCCCTTCGATGGACCGATCGAGTTGGCCCGCGCGCCCGAGGGCAACGGCGGCCGGCAAGTGATGGTTTACGACACCTCGCTTCACCCCAACCTGGCCCCTGACGGCAAGCTGCTGATTTCCTACAACGTGAACAGCCTGGATAGGCAAGTCACGCTGGACGACGTGTCGGTCTACCGGCCGCGTTTCGTCGAGGTGCAGTGGCCGCGGCCGCAACCAGACCCGTCACTGTTACCCGGCAAGCCGACCAACCTCATGGCAAGCGTCGACACCGAGGGCGGTGTTCGCCTGTCTTGGAATGCGCCAGCAGGTGATGGGCTAAAGTACTGGGTGTACCAGAAGGATGTGACGGCTGGCCAGATCCAATGGGTGCGGCTGCCTCAGTCGGTTGATCGAACGTCAGTGGACCTGACATTTCTCAGGAACGCGCACACGTATCAGTACTATGTGACGGCGGAGAACGGGGTCGGTGAAGGGCGAGCCTCGGACCCGGTGTCGGCCACCGTTTCGGTGCAACCCCCGACGGCACCGAGCAACCTGACGGCGACCGCAGGGGCCGACGGTAAGATCTCCCTGAGTTGGAGCGCTGCCGACCGAGGCTGGTACTACGAGGTCGAGCGCCGGGACATCACCGCCGGGCAGACCGAATTCCACACGGTCGCGCACCCGGATGGAACGAAGACCACCCTCGTGGTGGACTGGCTGGAACACCAGCACGAGTATGAGTTCCGGGTGCGAGCCGTGGGCGGCTCAGGAGCGGGGCCTTACTCGAACCTGGTACGAGCGACCTCCTTCTACTCGCCACCGGACGCGCCTACCGGACTGTCGGCGGCACCGCAGCCGGACGGCACGATCAAGCTGTCGTGGACGGCCCCGCCGGGCGAGGCCTGGCATCGCGTCTACCAGCGGGATGTCACCGCCGGGGAAACGGAATTCACCGCCTGGCCGTTGCCGGTCACGGAAGGAACAACCGCGACCGCGCAGTACCTGATCCATGAGCACGAGTACGAGTTCAAGATCGTCGCGACCAACAGGGGCGGGGATTCGGGGGCGTCCAACCTCGCGCGTGGCGTGGCCACGTACCCCCTGCCAGCCGCACCGAGCGGTCTGACGGCCAGCGCCCAGACCGATGGCACGATCAAGCTGGCCTGGGCCGTATCACCCGGCGGGGTGTGGTACCGGGTGTACCAGCGGGACGTCACAGCAGGTGAGACGGACTTCACCGCTTGGCCGGCACCCGTCACCGAGGGCGCGACCGCAACCGCCGAGTACCTGACCCACGGGCACGAGTACGAGTTCAGAATCGCCGCTACCAGCCAAGCCGGCGAGTCGCCACCGTCCGATCCGGCGAGGGCGACGGCCACCTATGCCCCGCCCAAGGCACCCACCGGGCTGACGGCCGTAGCCGGCGACGGACGGGTGGACCTAAGTTGGACAGAGACACAGTCCAACGTTTGGTACGCGGTATACCAGCGGAACGTAACGGCTGGTGAAACGCAGTTCAGCAAGTGGCCCTTCCCTGTCACCGAGGGCACCAGCGCCACTGCCAGCCACCTGACAAACGGCCACGAGTACGAGTTCAAGGTTGCCGCAACGAATGCCGCGGGGGAAAGCCCAGCAAGCAACATCGTCCGGGCGACCCCGAAGCCAGCGCTGCCCACGGCCCCGACCCAACTGCAAGCCACCGCCCAGTCAAACGGCACGATCGCGCTCGCCTGGCAGGCTCCTGGCCCCAACCTGTGGTACGCCGTGTACCAGCGGAACGTGACCGCTGGCGAGTCGCAGTTCAGCAAGTGGCCGCTGCCGGTGTCCGAGGGCACTACCGCAACTGCTCAGTACCTGACCCACGGGCACGAGTACGAATTCAAGATCGCCTCGACCAATGCCGCTGGTGAGAGCCCAGCGACAGCGCCGGTCCGCGCTACCGCTCGACACGCCCCGCCACCGGTGCCGACAAACCTACGAGGCGCGACAGCGGGCGACGGCAAGATCGAGCTGAACTGGGACGCACCATTTTCCGGCGTCTACTCCGTGATCTATTGGCGTGATGTCACGGCCGGGCAGAGCAACTTCACCCGGTTGGAATACCTGACCACCCAGACCTCGATCACGATGGAGTACCTACAACACGGGCACGTCTACGAATACAAGGTCGCGGCGACGAGCGCAGGTGGCGAGGGCGCAAGCTCGACGGCAATCCAGGTCACCGCCTACTACAGCCTCCCGTCTCCGCCATCCAACCTCACCGCGACCGCAGGGGATGGCAAAGCGACCCTCAAGTGGACGGCAAGCCCCACGGCCAACGTCAACTACGTCGTGTACTACCGCGACAGCACCGCCGGCCAGTCGTGGCAGCGGCTCGCCCATCCCACGACGGCCGCGTCCCAGGTGCTGGAGTACCTGACCAACGGTCACATCTACGAGTTCCGGGTAACGGCATCCAACTCAGCAGGACAGAGCGCACCAACGCCGACGGCAACCGCCAAACCCATGCCACCGAAACCCCATCCGCCCACCGGGCTGCTTGCCACAGCGGGAGACGGAAAGGTCAGCCTGCGCTGGACGGCGAGCCCTACCGCGAACGTGTGGTACCGGATCGAGATGCGCGACACAAGCGCAGGTCAGGGTTGGACCCGGCTGAAGGACCCGGTCGATGCCACAGCGATCACGATCAACTATCTGACCAACGGTCATACTTATGGGTTCCGAGTCCTCGCCAACAACGTCGCGGGGGACAGCGCGCCCTCCAACGAGGTCTCGGCAAGACCCATGCCGCCGAAGCCGCAGGCCCCCACCGGGCTGACCGCGACCCCTGGTGACGGGAAGGTCAGCTTGCGTTGGACAGCCAGCCCGACCCCGAACGTCTGGTATTGGATCGAATACCGAGACACCGCCACCGGTCAGGCCTGGACCAGAGCCCCGTATCCGGTTGACGGCACGTCTGTCACCATGAACAGCCTCTGGAACGGGCACACCTACGAGTTCCGCATCCGCGCCAACAACCTCAGCGGCGACTCCCTACCGTCAAACGTCGCGAGTGCACGACCGATGCCACCGATCCCGCAGCCACCCGCGAGTCTGACCGTGACTGCCGGGCTCGGGCAGGCCACCCTGAACTGGGCAGCCAGCCCGACGCCGAATGTCTGGTACCTGGTTTACCAGCGCGATGTGACAGCCAATAAGGCGTGGGTTCAGTTGCCCTACCCGGTCAACGTTCGCACCATGAAGGTCGATCAATTGATCCCGGGCCGGACCTACGAGTTCAAGGTTGCGGCAACAAACATCGCGGGAGTCAGCAGTCCTTCGAATGTGGCCCGAGCGACTATGCCTAAGCCTCCCCCGGTAGACGACATCAACCTGCAACCTGTCCTCTTCGGTATCAAGGCATCTTGGCCTGCGGTGGTCGGCGCTGACGGCTACGTGATTTACTACAAAAAGCGAAATGGAGACGAGTTTTGGCCGCCTCGGGAGAGCATGACGAGGCTGCCGTACCCGATTACTGGAACGTCCTTCACTATTAACCAACTATATGAGCCGAGTCTCTGGTGGGTGGAGGTTGTTGCATCGAAGTACGGCGTCGAGGGGCCCACTCGCAACCTCAATGCTGTTGACTCCGGATACACTTACAAGACAAACGACGATTCATATCTGTATGAATCGGTGGTCTCCTATATCTACAGCGAGATGCACAAAAATGTCCGCTCGACTGTTCTGGAGGGCATACGTGCAAACGTCCAGAGCGGCACCGACATTGGTTGGACAAACGCGAATGCTGTCTTTGGTGCGTTAGTCGCCCCTGGGAGCGTGTGGGATCACAAGCCCAGTATTTCCCGGGTGCTGGGACCGGGCGTCGAATACGGCAATAAAGGCCTCTTCTATCGCGTAACGGGGCGGCCTTATGAAATTTACTATGACGTCTGGTCGAATATTCACTACGGTTACGTGGGTCGCCGAGCGATGTTCTCCCGTGATTGGTTGCAATACGCTGCCTCGCTGGTGGGCATTACCGATGCCGGCGATCGCCGATCAATCAACATAGGTGTGGACCTGTACGAGCGGCATGGTCTCTCATTAACAAGGGCCGACGTTGACAATGCTGTGCGCGCGCACTTGACGCAATACGCGGCAGAAGACAAGGCTATCCCCTTCAGCCTCCGCAACATCCCCAACGTCCCCTGAATTCATCGCAGCAGGCTCATCCGTACTGATGGCCGTGTTGACCTTCAGTACGGATGAGCTGAGCAGCAAAGCCAGGGGCGCGCTGGCCAGTGGGGACGTGACGATGGGGCAGAGCGGTCCGCTGTCCGGGGTGTCACAGGACCACCGCCCTGGCCGCGTGGGGCGAGGCTGCGAGCAGGTTGCGTGGGTGACAGTCCCGGGTTGGTCTGCTGACGGAGGAAGTAACCGTTCGTTGAACTGGACGGTGCCGTCCGACGGGGGCGGTGCGGTGCGGGCTCCTTCGCTAGGGTCACGGCATGTCTGACGGATACGTGGACCCCAGCGGCAACACCGAGCAGTTCCGTGCCTTCGCGAACCCCCCGGACGCGACGACGGCGGTCGAGTCGCCGTCCCGGCTGCCGCTGGTGCTCGGTGGGGCCGTGGTCGGGGTGCTGCTGGTCGCCGTGGCGACCTGGCTCGTCCTGAGCTGAGCCGGCCGCCGTGGTGTGAGCCGCCGGCCCGGCGCGGCCCGGGCCCGCGGCGCTGCGGTCCTCAGCTGGTGAGCACCGGCCAGGCGTAGGCGAGCAGGGCGAACGCGGCGCCCAGTAGTGCCAGCGAGATGCCCCGGGTGCGGATGGGCAGCGCCGCGAGCGCGATCAGGATGACCGCGACGAGGTAGAGGAACGCCTGGACCGACACGACGATCTCCTTGAGTGACGAGGACCGATGGTGGCCGGAGCTGTACCCGGTCGAATCCTCGGCGGAAACCCGCGTGTCCGATTTGGTCGGAAACTGTCGACGCTCTTGTATATGGCTGTTCGGCGATGTTAGAAACTGTGCGGCGATGTCGTTTCGGTTTCGGTTCTGTTAGGCGATGTCGTCATGACTGCGAAGCCTGGGAGCAGACGATGTCTCACGCCCGACCGGACCTGACCCACCACACAGGACCACCGACCCGCGCGGCCGTCCGTGCCGCCCTCGCCCTCACCCTCGTGCTCGGCCCGGTCACCCTGCCCGCGCCGGCGACCGCAGCGACCCCCCTGGCTGCGGCGCCTCTGGCTGCGGCGATGGCGCCCGACCCGGCACCGCACACGCTGCCCACCCGGACCGTCGACCCGACCGGCGGGCCGAAGAACGCCGCCGACGTGTACCGCTACCTGGAGAACCCCGGCATGACCGGCGAGGGGCAGCAGCCGCCCCACGCCGACCTGCGGCCCTACCCCGACGTCCGCGCCGCGGTCGCCGACGTGACCACACACGACGCGCCCAACCCCGAGGTGACCTCGCTCAGCGGCCAGTGGCGACTGAAGATCTTCAACCGGCCCGAGGACGTACCGGCGAACTTCTACGCTCCCACCTTCAACGAGCGGAACTTCCCGGCGGTGTCCGTACCGCACACCTGGCAGTCGGACTTCATCGACCACCCGATGTTCCGCAACATCCCGGAGGAGATCTGGCCGGCCGAGCCGCCGAAGGTCCCCCGCGACACCAACCCCACCGGCGCGTACCTGCGCACCGTCCACCTGCCCCTGGACTGGGCCGGCGACCAGGTGTTCCTGCGCTTCGAGGGGGCCACCAGCGGATACTTCGTCTGGGTCAACGGCGGATACGTCGGATACGACCAGGGCGGATACACCCCCGCCGAGTTCGACGTCAGCGCCCTGCTGCGGCCAGGACGCAACCGCATCGCCGTACAGGTGCACCGCTGGGGCTCCGGCTCCTACCTGGAGGACTACGACCAGTGGCGGTACAGCGGCATCTTCCGGGACGTGACGTTGCGCCGTACCGGAGCGACCTGGCTGCGCGACGCGTACCTCACCACCGACCTGGCCTCCGACCACCGCAACGCCACCTTCACCGCGCAGGTCGACGTGGCCCGGTCCGCGAAGGGCAGGACCGGCCGGCACACCGTACGGGCGAGATTGCTGGCCCCGAACGGACGGACGGTGACCACCCTCGCCGGCCACGTGGACCTGACGACCGGCAGCACCGGCGGCCGGGTCACCCTGAGCACGCCGGTGATCAACCCGGCCAAGTGGAGCGCCGAGGACCCCAACCTCCACACCCTCTCCCTGGAACTGCTCGGCCCGGACGGTAGGACCGAGCACGCCACCGCCCAACCGGTCGGGTTCCGCGAGGTGGAGGTCCGGGATCGGCAGGTGCTGGTCAACGGGAAGCGGATCCTCATCAAGGGCACCAACCGGGCGGAGACCGACCCGGACACCGGCCGGTACGTCAGCCGGGACGCGCAACGCACCGACGTGTTCCTGATGAAGAAGCTGCACATCAACGGTGTGCGGACCGCCCACTATCCGTCCGACCCGTACTTCTACGACCTGGCCAACAAACACGGGCTCTGGGTCGCCGACGAGGTCGACATCGAGACCCACGCCCGCGAGCGGTGCCCCAGCGTCTGCCTGGCCGACAAGCCGGAGTGGGCGGCGGCGTTCGCGGACCGGTTCGCGGCGATGGTGGCCCGGGACAAGAACCACCCCAGCGTGATCATGTGGGACACCGGCAACGAGGCCGGTCTCGGCTCCGCCCACCACGCCATGGCCGCCTGGGCCGACGCCAACGAGCCGACCCGCCTGCTGTACCACCAGTCCAACTCGCCCGACGGTGACGCCCCCTTCGCCGACGTGTCCGGCCCGCGCTACCCCACCCCGGCCTCGCTCGAGGCCAAGGCCACCGCCGGCACCAAGCCGCAGATCATGGGCGAGTACGCCCACGCGATGGGCAACGGCCTGGGCAACTTCGACCAGTTCTGGGCGCTGGCCCGCAGATACCCGCAGATCCAGGGCGGGTTCATCTGGGACTGGGCCGAGCAGAACCTGCGCCAACCGCTGATCCTCACCCCCGACCGGTCACCGAACCGGATCCAGACCTTCCTGGTCGGCAAGCCGGAACCGGCCCCGGGCCGGCCCGACCGGGGCCAGGCGATCGGCCTGTCCAGCCTGGACGACTACGTCGACGTGTTCCGCCACCGGCGGCTCGACGTGACCGGCTCCGCGCTCACCCTGGACGCCTGGGTGACACCCGGCCAGTGGGCGGGCAGCTTCCCGATCCTCACCAAGGGCCAGTCGTACGGCTTGCAGATGCGCGACGCCGACACCCTCGAGTTCGGCGTACGCGCCGGAGCCGGCCGGGCCACCGTCGTCGCCGCCGTCCCCGCCGACTGGTACGACAACTGGCACCGGGTGACCGGCGTCTACGACGGCGCCACCCTGCGGCTGCTCATCGACGGCCGGCAGGTCGCCACCGTCGCCCACACCGGTGCCATCGACCCCGGGCTGTACGAGGTGAACATCGGCCGCAACGCCGAGACCCAGCAGGACGACCTGCGCACCCGGACCGGCCGTGGGCTCGTCGACGACGTGCGGATCTACCCGGCCGCGCTCACCGACACCGACCTGGCCGCCGATCCGGTCGACCGGGCGGCGCTCGCGCTCGACTTCGACCGGTACGACCGTCAGGGCGACTTCCTCAGCCTCGGCCTCAGCCTCTCCGGCACCGACGGCCTGGTCGGCTCCGACCGCGACCTGCAGCCCGAGGTCCAGGAGATGGCCTGGGCGCACGCCCCGATCCGGTTCACCGCCGTCGACGCGGCGGCCGGCAAGGTCCGGATGCACAACGAGCAGCAGGCCGGCACCTTGAACGTCAGGCTGACCTGGGCGCAGCAGGAGATCGACCGGACGCTGCGCTCCGGCAGCCGTACCCTGAGCCTGGCCCCCGGCCAGACCGTCGACCTGGACCTCGGTCCGGCACCGGCCAACCCGCACCACCGGCAGCGCCACCTCACGCTCACCGCCACCAGCACCACGGACGTGCCGTGGGCCGAGCGCGACTGGATCCTCGGGCAGGACCAGTTCAGCCTGGGCGGCCGGATCGTGCCGGGCGTGCTGCCCGGCCCCACCCCGACCGGCCCGGCCCCGACGGCCACCCGCGAGGGGGACGAACTGACCATCGCCGGCCAGGGCTGGCGCTACCGGTTCGACGCCCGGTCCGGGCTGCTCACCTCGATGCGGGGCGACGGTCAGGAGCTGCTGCGCACCGGGCCGCAGCTCGACGTGTACCGGCCGCCGACCAGCAACGAGACCTACAGCTGGGGCACCGACGACCGTCGGATCTGGCACGAGGTGGGGCTCGACCGGCTGCGCAGCACGGTGACCGGGTTCGAGACGTCGACCGAGGGCGGCGCGGTGGTCGTGCGGGTGCGGTCGACCTCGGCCGGCGCGGGCACCGAGGCGCTGCTGTCGTTCGACCAGACGCAGACGTACCGGATCGACGCCCGGGGCACCATCAGCCTCAGCAACGAGGTGCAGGCCAAGGGCTCCCGGGCCGGCTCGCTGCCCTACCTGCCCCGGGTCGGCGTGGCCATCCAGGTCAACGACGAACTCGACCGGTTCGCCTGGTACGGGCGTGGCCCGCACGAGACGTACAACGACCGGCGCTCGGGCGCGCTGATGGGCGTCTGGAAGTCCACCGTGGAGCAGGAGTACGTGCGCTACTCCCGGCCGCAGGCGTACGGCAACCACACCGACGCGGCCTGGGCCACCCTCAGCGACGGCAAGAAGTCGGGGCTGCTGGTCGGCGGTGCCCTGGACGTCAGCGTCACCCCGTACGACGACCTGGACCGGGCCGAGTACGACCACCAGCTCCCGCTGGTACGCAACGACGGCTGGGTGACCCTGCACGCGGCGGCCAAGGAGACCGGGATGGGGGAGACCCCGAACTCGGTGCTCGACCCGTTCTGGGTCTCCCCGACCGCCCGGCACCAGCAGGAGCTGGTGCTGCGTCCGCTCACCGAGAGCGAGGTGCGGGCCGGCGGCGTGGTCGACTCGCAGGCCACCGCCCCCTGCCCGCCCGACGTGGCGGTACGCACCGACGGTGAGGTCACCGCCGGCACCCCCGAGCGGGTGGAGGTGTCGGTCTCCGCCCACTGCGCCGACGGCCTGCGCGACGTCACCGCGTCGCTGGCCGCCCCGGCGGGCTGGACGGTCACCCCGGCCACCGCCGAGCTGGGCACGGTGGCGGCCGGCACACCCGGCACGGCGGTGTTCCAGGTGACCGCGCCGGCCGGCACCGACCTCGGGACGCACCGGCTGACCGCCACGGTCGCGGCCACCTCTGGCGGCGGGTTCCGCGGCACGGTGACCGCGACGGCCACCGTACGGACCCCGCTGCCGGCCGGTTCGGTCTGGCTCAGCGACCTGCCGTGGGTGGAGGAGTCCAACGGCTGGGGTCCGGTGGAGAAGGACCGCAGCAACGCCGAGCAGCCCCGCGGCGACGGCCGTCCGCTCACCGTCGGCGGCATCCGGTACGACAAGGGACTGGGCGGGCACGCGGTGTCGGTCGTCTCCCTGGACATGGCCGCGCGGTGCACCTCGTTCCGCTCGGACGTGGGGGTCGACGACGAGAGCGGCAACGGCGGCTCGGTGGTCTTCGAGGTCTGGGTCGACGGCCAGTTGCGGGCGCGGTCCGGGGTGCTGACCGGTGCGGCCGGACCGGAGTCGCTGAGCGTCGACGTGACCGGCGGGCGGCGGCTCGAACTGCGGCTCACCGACGCGGGTGACGGAAACGGCAACGACCACGGCGACTGGGCGGGCGCCCGGCTGGCCTGCGCCACCTGAACCGTACCGGCGCGGCGGCGACCCCGGTCGCCGCCGCGCCGGCGGTCGCCGGGGTCGACGTCCGTCGGCCCCGGCCCCTCGGGCTCAGCCCCGTGCCGCGACCACCGCCCGGGTCTGCAGGGCGATCTCCCGCTCCTCGTCGGTGCCGACCACGCAGACGGCGACCTCCGCGCCGTCCGGCGAGATCACCCGGTCGCCGGAGCCGGCGTTGCGGTCCGGGTCCACCCGGATGCCGAGCCGCTGCAGGCCGGCCAGCGACGCCGCCCGGACCTGCGCGGAGTGCTCGCCCACCCCGGCGGTGAAGGTGACCGCGTCCACCGCCCCCAGCAGGGCGTAGTACGCCCCCACGTAGCCGGTGATCCGGCGGCAGTAGACGTCGAAGGCGAGCGCGGCGGCCGGGTCCCCGGCCTGCCGGCGGGCCAGCACCTCACGCATGTCGTTGACGCCGGTCAGGCCGAGCAGCCCGCTGCGGTGGTTGAGCAGGTCGTCGATCGCGTCCACCTCCATCCCGCCCTCGCGGCGCAGGTGGAAGACGATCGTCGGGTCCAGGTCGCCGCTGCGGGTGCCCATGACGAGCCCTTCCAGCGGCGACATGC
The DNA here is from genome assembly GCF_004348355.1 of Micromonospora sp. KC721. Lineage (NCBI taxonomy): Bacteria > Bacillati > Actinomycetota > Actinomycetes > Micromonosporales > Micromonosporaceae > Micromonospora > Micromonospora sp. KC721. Next base: position 19,419 of record NZ_SMJY01000097.1, read on the forward strand.
CCATCGAGGTGGCCACGCTGCGACCGCCGTCGACCGCGCAGACGCTCGCCCCGTTGCCCAGGTGCAGGGTGATGGTGCGCAGCTCGGCGTACGGCCGGTCGAGCAGGTCCGCGGTGCGTCTCGACACGTACGCGTGGGAGGTGCCGTGGAAGCCGTACCGGCGGATGCCGTACCGCTCGGCGACGTCCCGGTCGATCGCGTAGGTGGCGGCGGCCTCGGGCAGGGTGTGGTGAAACGCGGTGTCGAAGACGGCGACCTGCGGGACGTCCGGCATCGCCCGGCGGGCCGCCTCGATCCCGGCCAGGTTCGCCGGATTGTGCAGCGGCGCGAGCGGGACGAGGTCCTCGATGGCGGCGAAGACCTCGTCGTCGACCAGCACCGGCTCGCTGAACCGCCGGCCGCCGTGCACCACCCGGTGCCCCACCGCCCCCAGACCGGCCAGGTCGAGGCGCTCCAGGATCCCGCGTACGGCGGCGGTGTGGTCGGCCGGCCCGCCGCCCGGCTCGCCGACCCGTTCCACGGTGCCCCGGTCGCGGATGGTCTCGCCGTCGTAGAGCCGGTATTTGACCGACGACGACCCGCAGTTGAGCACCAGCACCCGACCGGTCACGAGTCCCTGCCTTCCGGCGACCCGGCCGCCTGGATGGCGGTGATCGCCACGGTGTTGACGATGTCGGCGACGGTCGCGCCCCGGGACAGGTCGTTCACCGGCCGGCGCAGACCCTGCATCACCGGGCCGACCGCCACCGCGCCCGCCGACCGTTGCACCGCCTTGTACGTGTTGTTGCCCGTGTTGAGGTCGGGGAAGACGAAGACCGTGGCCCGCCCGGCCACCGGGCTGTCCGGCAGTTTCGTGGCCGCGACCTGAGGGTCGATCGCCGCGTCGTACTGGATCGGCCCCTCGACGAGCAGGTCCGGCTGGCGTTCACGGACCAGCTTGGTGGCCGCCGCGACCTTCTCCACGTCCGCGCCGAAACCCGAGTCGCCGGTCGAGTACGACAGCATCGCCACGCGCGGCTCGATGCCGAACCGGGCCGCCGTGTCCGCCGACGAGATCGCGATGTCGGCGAGTTGGGCGGCGTCCGGGTCGGGGTTGACCGCGCAGTCGCCGTAGACCAGCACCCGGTCGGCCAGCAGCATGAAGAAGACGCTGGAGGCCACCGAGACCCCGGGCACCGTGCGGATGATCTCGAAGGCGGGGCGGATGGTGGCCGCCGTGGTGTGGGTGGCTCCGGAGACCATGCCGTCGGCGTGCCCGGTCGCCACCATCATCGTGCCGAAGTAGTTCGGCTGCGCCACGATGTCGTGGGCCAGTTCGACGGTGACGCCCCGGTGGGCGCGCAGCGTCGCGTACTCCTCGGCGAAGGCGTCCCGCCAGCCGCTGGTCACCGGGTCCACCACCTCGGCGCCGGTGACGTCGACGCCCAGCTCCCGCACGCGTCGGGCGACGTCGTCGGGACGACCGAGCAGGGTCAGGTCGGCCACGCCCCGGCGGAGCAGGATCTCCGCCGCGCGCAGGATCCGCTCCTCGGTGCCCTCGGGCAGCACCAGCCGGCGGCCGGTGGCCCGCGCCCGGTCGATCAGGTCGTACTCGAACATCAGCGGGGTGACCCGTTCGGAGCGGCTGACCCGCAGCCGGCGGGCCAGGTCGACGGTGTCCACGTTCTGCTCGAAGGCACCGAGCGCGGCCTCCACCTTGCGCGGGTTGGCCGGGCTGGGGCGACCCTCGATCCGGCTGGACGCCTCGACCGTGTGGTAGCTGTCGCTGGCCACCGAGAGCACCGCGAATCCGGTGTTGAGCCCCTCGACCAGGCGCATCACCCGGGGGTCGGGCGGTTCGCCGAGGGTGAGCACCACCCCGGCCAGCGAGACCTGCCCGGCGACGTGCGCGGCGCTCGCCGCGACCAGCAGGTCGGCCCGGTCCCCGGGGGTGATGACCAGCGCCCCCTCGGTCAGGTGATCGAGCAGGATCGGCACGTGCGCCGCGCCGACCACGTAGTCGAGCACGTCCCGGTCCAGCGCGGCGTCGTCCCCGGCCAGCAGGGTGGCACCGAGCGCCGCGGCCACCTCGGCCACCGTTGGCGCCGACACGGTCGGCACCTCCGGGATGGCGTACGCGGGGACCGGCAGCTCGGGCAGGGTCATCGGCCCGGGAACCCGGTTCGCGATCACCGCCAGCACCGTCGCGCCCAGGTCCACCAGATCGTGGTACGCCCCGCGCGCCGTGGCCGCGACCGTCTCGGCCGACTGCCCGTGCCCGTCCACGACCGGCACCACCACGCTGCCGAACTCGGTGGCGAGCCGGGCGTTGAAGGCCAGTTCCCCGGGGCCCGCCCCGTCACCGCCGGCGGTGAAGTCGCTGCCCACCACGACCACGGCCGGGCAGCGCCGTTCCAGCTCCCGGTAGCGTTCGACGATCCGCGAGATCAGTTCCTCGCGGCGGCCGTCCGCGGCCAGCGCGGCGGCCTCGGCGTAACCGACGCCGGCCAGTGCCGGCTGTGGCAGGTCGATCCGGTACCGGTCGGTGAGCAGGGCCAGGATCGGGTCCGGCGCGGCGTCGTCGACCAGTGGTCGGAACACGCCGATCCGTTCGACCTGTCGGGAGAGGAGTTCCGCGAGGCCGAGGGCGATGGTCGACTTGCCTCCGCCGGATCCCACGCTGGTCAGGTACACACTGCGGGCCACGGGATCCACCCTAGAAGATCACCGCCCCCGCCGCCCGGGACCTGCGCC
>NZ_SMJY01000098.1:0-22146 GCF_004348355.1 Micromonospora sp. KC721
GGGTGCCTCCGGAGGAGGTGGGCGCGCGGCGTCGCGGACCACACCGGCTTGCCCTGGGCCGGCGGGACAGGTGCGCCGCACTGACGACGACGCCTCCGCCGACCACGCCACCGCCGGGCGGCTCGAAGCAGATGGAGGACCTCGACCGCGGTTTGGTCAGCGTCCGGTCCGGCAACGGCAACCTGGTGTCCTGGCGGCTGCTCGGCACCGAGACCTCCGGGGTGTCGTTCAACCTCTACCGGGGCTCCACCAAGGTGAACAGCTCGCCGATCACCGGGGCCACCAACTACCTCGACAACGGCGCGGCGGCCGGCTCGTCGTACACGGTGCGGGCCGTGGTCGACGGCACCGAGCAGGCCGCCTCGGCGCCGGCGCTGCAGTTCGGCAACGGCTACCTGGACGTGCCGTTGCAGGTCCCGTCGGGCGGCACCACGCCCAGCGGGGAGGCGTACACCTACGTGGCCAACGACGCCAGCGTCGGCGACCTCGACGGCGACGGTGACTACGAGTTCGTGCTCAAGTGGGACCCGTCCAACGCCAAGGACAACTCGCACGACGGTTACACCGGCAACGTCTACATCGACGCGTACACCCTCACCGGAACGCGGCTGTGGCGCATCGACCTGGGCCGTAACATCCGGGCCGGCGCCCACTACACCCAGTTCCAGGTGTTCGACTACGACGGCGACGGCCGTGCCGAGGTGGCCATGAAGACCGCCGACGGCACCCGCTCCGGCACCGGCCAGGTCATCGGCTCCGCGTCGGCCGACCACCGCAACTCCAGCGGCTACATCCTCGCCGGCCCCGAGTACCTGACCATGTTCGACGGTCGCACCGGCGCCGCCCTCTCCACCGTCAACTACGACCCGCCGCGCGGCAACGTCTCATCCTGGGGCGACTCGTACGGCAACCGGGTCGACCGGTTCCTCGCCGGCACCGCCTATCTCGACGGGCAGCGCCCCTCGCTGATCATGGCGCGCGGCTACTACACCCGGGCCGTCATCGCCGCCTGGGACTTCCGCAACGGCACCCTGACCAAGCGGTGGACGTTCGACTCGAACGCCTCCGGCAACTCCGCCGCGTATGGGCAGGGCAATCACAGCCTCTCCATCGCCGACGTCGACAACGACGGCCGGCAGGAGATCGTCTACGGCGCGGCCACCATCGACGACAACGGCCGGCTGCTCTGGTCCACCGGCCACGGTCACGGCGACGCCGGGCACGTCGGTGACCTGGACCCGTCCCGGGCCGGGTTGGAGTACTTCAAGGTCAGCGAGGACTCCAGCAAGCCCAGCTCCTGGTTCGCCGACGCCCGTACCGGCCAGGTGCTCTGGTCCACCGCCCGGTCCGGCGACAACGGTCGGGGTGTCTCCGCCGACATCTGGGCCGGCAGCCCCGGCGCCGAGTCCTGGTCCTCGGCCGTCGCCGGCCTGGCCAACACCCGCGGGCAGAACGTCGGACGCAAGCCGTCCTCGATCAACTTCCTCGCCTGGTGGGACGGCGACCCGGTGCGTGAACTGCTCGACGGCACCCGGGTCGACAAGTACGGCACCAGCGGGGAGACCCGACTGCTCAGCGGCAGCGGGGTGGCCTCCAACAACGGCACCAAGTCCACCCCGGCGCTCTCCGGTGACATCCTCGGTGACTGGCGGGAGGAGGTCGTCTGGCGTACCAGCGACAACCGCGCCCTGCGGATCTACAGCACGCCCAGCCAGACCAGCACCCGGATCCACACCCTGATGCACGACGCGCAGTACCGGACCGCCATCGCCTGGCAGAACACCGCCTACAACCAGCCGCCGCACCCGAGCTTCTTCATCGGTGACGGCATGTCCACCCCGCCGACCCCGAACATCCACCTGCGCTGAGGGCCATCCGGCCGCCCCGGTCCGCGACGCCGACGCTGACCGGCCCGGGGGCGGCGCCCGCCCCCGGCGGGCACGCAGGCACCGGGTCGCCGGTGCGCGGAACCCGCGCCACCCGGCGACCCGGTGCACCACACCGCAGCACCCCCGACCCGTCCCGACCGGGGATGCCGTACCACCACCGGTCACTAAGTTAGAGGCGCTCCGCGACGTAGGGGTGACGCGGGTATGAAGAGCGTGTTTCAGCCGAGGTGAGCGGTCACATCGGCCACCAGCTCGAACGAGCGCACCCGGTCGGCCACGTCGTACACCATCGTGGTCAGCATCAGCTCATCGGCCCCGGTACGGGCGAGCAGCTCGCCGAGCTGCCGGCGGACCGTCTCCGGGGAACCCGTCGCCTGACCGACCCGACGCTGCCGCACGAACTCGCGTTCCCGCTCGTCGTACGGGTACGCCGCCGCCTCCTCCGGTGTACCGAGCGGCTCCGGCCGCCCGGCGCGCAGCCTCAGGAAGGACAGCCCGCTCGGTCCGGCCAGCCACTCGGCCCGCTCGTCGGTCTCCGCGCAGACCACGCTGACCGCGACCATCGCATACGGCTGCTGAAGCCAGCGTGACGGCCGGAAACTCTGCCGGTAACGCTGCAACGCCGGTACGGTGTGCTCCGCGCTGAAGTGGTGCGCGAACGAGAACGGCAGCCCGAGCAGCCCGGCCAACTGGGCGCTGAACCCACTGGAGCCGAGCAGCCAGATCGTCGGTGACTGCCCGAGACCGGGCGTGGCGGTGATCGGTCCCCGGTCGTCACCGGTGAAGTAGTTCATCAGCTCCGCCAGCTCACCGGGGAAACCCTCTGCCGACAGCCCTGCCATGGTGCGGCGCAGCGCCAGCGCGGTCACCTGGTCGGTGCCCGGCGCCCGGCCGATGCCGAGGTCGATCCGCCCCGGGTGCAGCGCCTCCAGGGTGCCGAACTGCTCGGCCACCACCAGTGGCGCATGGTTGGGTAGCATCACCCCGCCCGAGCCCAGCCGGATGGTCGAGGTGTGCGCCGCCAGGTGCGCCAGCAGCACCGCCGGCGCGCTGCTGGCGATCGCCGGCATGTTGTGGTGCTCGGCCACCCAGAACCGGTGGTAGCCCAGCTCCTCGGTGCGCCGGGCCAGCTCGGTGGTGTGTCGCAGGGCCTCCCCGGCGGTCGCGCCGCGGGCCACCGGAGCAAGATCAAGAACAGACAACGGTACGTCGGTCATCTCGTGAGCAACCCGCCCCGCGCCCGAGGTGTTCCGGATCGTGCCCTAACCCATACCGCGTGCCTGCTCGAAGATCAGGCTGGTCTGGGTGTGCTGCACCGCCGGGTCCACCGCGAGATGGTCGAGCACGAAATCCCGCAGCGCGTCACCGGACGCCGCCCGCACATGCAGCACGTAGTCCTCCGCACCGGCCACATGGAACACCGACACCACCCCCGGCAGGCGTACCGACCGGGCCCGGAACGCGTCCACCGCCGCCCGCTCGTGCGCGGTCAGCCGCACCGACACCAGTGCCTGCAACGGCAACCCCAGCGCCGCCGGATCCACCTCGGCGTGGAAGCCCCGGATCGCCCCGCACTCGCGCAGCGCCCGGGTGCGGGTCAGGCAGGTCGACGGAGCCACCCCGACCCGCTCGGCCAGGGCGTTGTTCGGCAGCCGACCATCGGCCGCCAACTCGGCCAGGATCGCGCGGTCGACATCGTCCAGCGCGGCGAACGAGCGCCGCAGATCATTCGGCGTGGAGGGCATGGGCACCATCCTCCACCGAAGTCCAAAGCAGGGGAAGCGCATTCCCCAGAATCATGTTCGACACGCTTGCCTATATGCCGGCGTTTGTTCGAGGCTACCGGTCATGACGACCGTGGACACCCGAGCCGTGCACGCCGGCCGTGACGACCTCGCCGCCCTCGGCGTGCACGTGCCGCCGATCGACCTGTCCACCACCAACCCGCTGCCCGACGTCGACGGCGGTGGCGAGGCGTACGAACTGCTCGCCGGTGGCGGCCCGCTCCCACCCGGCGCCAGCGCCGTCTACCAGCGCCTCTGGAACCCCACGGTGGCCCGCTTCGAGACCGCCCTCGCCGACCTCGAGGGCACCGCCGAGGCCGTCGCCTTCGCCAGCGGCATGGCCGCACTCACCGCCGCCCTGCTCGCCGCCACCCGCGACGGGCGACGCCACGTCGTCGCCGTCCGCCCCCTCTACGGCGGCACCGACCACGTCCTCGCCACCGGCCTGCTCGGCACCGAGGTCACCTGGGCCCGGCCCCACGAGGTCGCCGCCGCCGTTCGCCCCGACACCGCCCTGGTGGTCGTCGAGACCCCGGCCAACCCCACGCTCGACCTGATCGACATCGCCGCCCTCGCCGAAGCCGCCGGCACCGCCCCACTTCTGGTCGACAACACCGTCGCCACCCCGGTGCTCCAGCAACCCGCCCGGCACGGTGCCGCGCTCGTCCTGCACAGCGCCACCAAGAGCATCGGCGGCCACGGCGACGTGCTCGCCGGCGTCGTGGCCTGCGACAGCGGCTGGGCCGCCCGACTGCGCCAGGTCCGCGCCGTCACCGGCGCCGTGCTCCACCCGCTCGGCGCGTACCTGCTGCACCGCGGCCTGCAGACCCTGCCGCTACGGGTCCGCGCCCAGCAGGCCGGCGCCGAGAAACTCGCCGGCTGGCTCACCGGCCACCCGGCCGTCGTCCGGGTGCACCACCCGTCCGTCCACGACCCGGCCGGGCTCGTCGGACGGCAGATGGCCGGCACCGGCAGCCTGCTCGCCGTGGAGGTACGCGGCGGCGCCCCTGCCGCCGCCCGGGTCGCCGCCGCGTGCGAGCTGATCACCCACGCGGTGTCGCTCGGCGGCGTGGACACCCTCATCCAGCACCCCGCCTCGCTCACCCACCGGCCGGTGTCGGGGGAGGCCAAGCCGTGCGGTGGGCTGCTGCGGATCTCGGTCGGGCTGGAGGACCCGGAGGACCTGCGGGCGGACCTGGAACGGGCGCTCGCGGCGGTCTGACCGTTCGCCGCCCGGGCTGTTCCCGACGGGTCAGGACTGCGGGAGCACATCCGCGCGGTGGTGCCGAAGACGGGTGTCGCGCGGGAACCGCGCGATGCACGCCCCGAATCATCGAACGCGTGTATGACAGATGTGCCGGGAGCGGGATTCGAACCCGCAAGCCCTTTCGGGCAGAAGTGTTTGAGACTTCCGTGTATGCCGTTCCACCATCCCGGCGAGCTGACGTAACTGTACCCGACTAGGCTCATGCGGGAGCATGGGTGGTAGCCGTGCCGAGATCGATGGTGGGAGTGGCTCGTGGCCGAGACGCAGACGGATGCCGAGCGCAGGCGGGTACTGATCGCCGAGGACGAGGCGCTCATCCGGCTGGACCTGGCCGAGATGCTGGTCGAGGAGGGCTACGAGGTCGTCGGCGAGGCCGGGGACGGCGAGACCGCCGTGCGGCTGGCCGAGGAGCTGAAGCCGGATCTGGTCATCCTCGACATCAAGATGCCGATCATGGACGGTCTGGCCGCCGCCGAGCGGATCGCCGGCGCCCGGATCGCCCCGGTGATCATCCTGACCGCGTTCAGTCAGCGCGACCTGGTCGAGCGGGCCCGGGCGGCCGGCGCGATGGCGTACCTGGTGAAGCCCTTCCAGAAGAGCGACCTGGTGCCGGCGGTGGAGATCGCGCTGTCCCGTTACGCGGAGGTCGCCGCGCTGGAGGCGGAGGTCGCCGGCCTCACCGACCGGCTGGAGATCCGCAAGACCGTCGAGCGGGCCAAGGGCGCGCTGATGACCACGTACGGCATGACCGAACCGCAGGCGTTCAAGTGGATCCAGCGCACCGCGATGGACCACCGGATGACCATGAAGGAGGTCGCCGAGCGGATCCTCGCCGAGACCGCCGGCGGCGAGGTCGCCCAGCCGACGACATGAGGACGCTTCCTGCCTGGTGGTTTTCGCGGGCCACCGTCGCCGGCAGCGGGGGGCGGTCTGCACTCCTCGCTCATCAGGCCCAGGTGAAACGCCTTCACCATTGATCGTTCTTACAGTGATCGGATCGGATTCGCCACGGCGTGTAACGGTTCGGTCAACGCAGCTCCCTGGGACTTTCATCGCAGCTCCGAGGTGGGATAGCGTCCGGCCCCAGACCGGCGACGACGGTCTGGTTCGTCCGTCCCCGCAAGGGCCAATAGGCAGCGGGTGGTTCGGACCATGGGGACTGAGGAGGGTTCGGGCCTTGAGGCAGAAGCTCGCTCGTGCGATCGGTGGAGCCGCCCTGCTGGCGCTCGTCGCCGGCAGCGCCGCATGCGGCAACGGTGGCGGTGGCGACACCGCGGCCGACGGTGACAAGTGCGGTAACAAGATCGCGTTCTTCGGTGCGCTGACCGGCAGTTCCGCGGCGCTCGGCATCAACGAGAACAACGGCGTCAAGCTGGCCGTCGACAAGTACAACAAGGAGAACCCGGACTGCAAGGTCGAGCTGGTGCCGCTGGACTCCCAGGGCAGCCCCGACCAGGCTCCGGGCCTGGCCCAGAAGGCCATCGACGACCCGAAGATCCTCGGCATCGTCGGCCCGGCCTACTCGGGTGAGTCGGAGGCCGCCGGCCCGCTGTTCAGCGAGGCCGGCCTGGTCACCATCACCCCGTCCGCCACCCGGCCGAGCCTGTCTGAGCAGGGCTGGAAGACCTTCTTCCGGGTGGTCGGCAACGACTTCAGCCAGGGCCCGGCGGCCGGTAACTACATCAAGAACGTGCTGAAGGCCGAGCGGGTCTACGTCATCGACGACCAGTCCGCGTACGGCGCGGGCCTGGCCGACGAGGTCAAGAAGGTCCTCGGCCCGGCGGCTGTCGGCTCGGACAAGGTCCAGGGCGAGGGCAAGCAGACCGAGTTCTCCGGTGTGGTCACCAAGGTCAAGGCCGCGAACGTCCAGGCGGTCTTCTACGGCGGCTACTACCAGGAGGCCGGCCTGATCCGTAAGCAGCTCACCGCTGCCGGGGTCACCGCGCCGCTGGTCGCCGGCGACGGCGTCAACGACGCCGCCTACATCACCTCCGCCGGCGCGGCGGCGGCCGAGGGCACCATCCTCACCTGCCCCTGCCAGCCGGCCACCGAGGCGCGCGGCACCTTCGCCCAGGAGTACAAGGCGCTCAACGGCTCCGACCCGGGCACCTACAGCGACACCGCCTACGACGCGGCGAACATCCTGCTCGCCGGCATCAAGGACGGCAAGACCACCCGGTCGGCGCTGCTGGAGTTCGTGAAGAACTACAGCGGTGAGGGCGTCGCGGCGACCTACAAGTTCGTCGAGGGCGGCGAGCTGGACCCGGCGCAGGTCAAGGTCTGGGCCTTCAAGGTCACCGGCGGCAAGGTCGTTCCGGACCAGGAGATTCCGAAGTCCTGACACCCGTCGCTGCGGCGATCGAGTTGTCATCGCGGGTGCGGCCGGGAGCACGCTCCCGGCCGCACCCCCCTTTTCTCTCCAGACCTTGATGGAGCGTCCCTCCCTTGAACTTCGACGGACTGTTCTCCAACTTCGGGGAACTCACCACGACCGGCCTGACGCAGGGCGCGATCTACGCCCTGGTCGCGCTGGGCTACACGCTGGTCTACGGCGTGCTGAGACTCATCAACTTCGCCCACTCAGAGGTTTTCATCGCCGGTGCGTTCGCCGCGATCTGGACCTGGAACGGTTTCGGCCTCAACCAGGACTCGCAGGTCAGCGGGCTCGGCTCGATCATGTTCTACCTGCTGGTGGCGGTGATCGTCGCGGCGATCGCCTCCGCCGGGACCGCGACGGTGATCGAGCGGGTGGCGTACCGGCCGCTGCGTAAGCGCAACGCGCCACCGCTGGCCTTCCTGATCACCGCGATCGGGGCCTCGATCGCCATCGCCGAGGCGTTCGGCATCTATACCCGCCGTCTGCCGCAGGGTGCGCCGTCGTTGGTCAGCAGCAAGCCGCTCTTCGAGATCTTCGGCGTGCCGATCGACGCCATCCAGCTGCTCACCCTCGGTGCCGCGCTGGTGATGATGATTGGGCTGGACATGTTCATCAACCGCAGCCGGATCGGGCGTGGCATCCGGGCGGTCGCCCAGGACGCCAACACCGCCGCGCTGATGGGTGTGAACAAGGACCGGATCATTCTGATCGTCTTCATCGCCGGTGGCACCATGGCCGGTGTGGCCGGCCTGCTCTACGACGTCCGGATCGGCACCCTGACCTACAGCGTAGGCTTCCTGCTCGGCCTCAAGGCGTTCACCGCCGCGGTGCTCGGCGGCATCGGCAACCTGCGCGGCGCACTGCTCGGTGGCCTGCTGCTGGGCGTGGTGGAGAACTACGCCTCGGGCCTGTTCGGCAGCGAGTGGAAGGACTTTGCGGCGTTCGCGCTGCTGGTGGTGCTGTTGATGTTCCGGCCGACCGGTCTGCTGGGCGAATCGCTGGGGAGGGCGCGGGCATGACGACCGTCCTGGAGAGGGTCCGTTCCGGCCGCGAGGCGGCCGGGGAGCGCTGGCGCTCGGCGCCGCGCTGGGTGCGCTGGGCGCTGCTGATCGCGGTGATCGCGTTCTTCTACGCCCTGCCGAACAGGGAGTTCTACCAGTACCTGGGGCCGATCCCGACCCCCGGCGCGAACTTCACCCAGGTGATGTTCACCGTCTCGATTTACGTGCTGCTGGCCGTCGGGTTGAACATCGTGGTCGGCTTCGCCGGCCTGCTCGACCTCGGCTACTTCGGTTTCTTCGCCGTGGGTGCGTACACCGTGGCCGTGTTGACCTCGCCGAGCAGCGACCTGAAGACGCTGTGGCCGTGGCTGTTGGCGGTGCCGGTGGCGATCGCTCTCACGATGGTCTCCGGCGTCATGCTCGGCACGCCGACCCTGCGGTTGCGCGGTGACTATCTGGCGCTGGTGACCCTCGGCTTCGCCGAGATGATCCGGATCGCGGCGGTCAGCTCCGAGTTCCTCAAGGGTCAGCGGGGCTTCAACCAGATCCCGCACCCGCCGGGCCAGTACGCCGACGGCCGTCCGGTCTTCGGCGTGCTCGACGCGCGACCCTACTACTGGCTGGTGCTCACGCTGATCATCCTGGTGGTGATCGGGGTGCGGAACCTGACCAACAGCCGGGTCGGCCGGGCCTGGATCTCAATCCGCGAGGACGAGGACGCCGCCCAGCTGATGGGCGTGCCGACGTTCAAGTTCAAGCTCTGGGCGTTCGCGGCCGGCGCGGCGATCGCCGGTCTGGCCGGCGCGCTCTTCGCGGGCAAGCAGAACTTCGTCAACTCGCAGAACTTCGAGCTGCTGAACTCGATCATCATCCTGGCCGCGGTCATCTTCGGCGGCTCGGGCAACATCGTCGGCGCCATCGTCGGCGGTGGCCTGGTGGCATACATGATCGAGCGGTTCCGGGGCATCGAGCTGTTCGGCGTGGAGCTGTACGAGTACCGGTTCCTCTTCTTCGGCGTGGTGCTCGTGGTGATGATGATCTTCCGGCCGGAGGGGCTGATCCCGAACCGACGACGCGCGGCGGAGTTCAAGGATCGCCGCAAGGAGGTGACCGTCGGTGAGTGACACCGAGCAGACGACGTCCGTTCCCGCCCAGGCGGGGGCGCCGGCTGTCGAGGCGGTGCCCGCGCGGGAGCCGCTGCTGGAGGTCGACAACGTCACGCTGCGCTTCGGCGGCGTGGTGGCGCTGAACCAGGTGGACTTCACCCTGTACAAGGGTGAGATCCTCGGCCTGATCGGCCCCAACGGCGCCGGCAAGACCACCTGCTTCAACGCCATGACCGGCATCTACCAGCCCACCGAGGGTCAGATCCGGTTCCGCGGCGAGAAGATCAGCGGCAAGAAGCGGCACCAGATCACCAAGATGGGCATGGCGCGGACGTTCCAGAACATCCGCCTCTTCCCGGAGATGACGGCGCTGGAGAACGTCCTGGTCGGTGCCGACGCGCACCACAAGACCAGCGTGATCTCCGCGTTGTTCCGGCTGCCCCGGTACTGGAAGGAGGAGCGCGAGGGGCGCGAGAAGGCCGAGCGGCTGCTGGAGTTCGTGGGGATCCGCCCGCGGATGCACGAGTTCGCCCGCAACCTCTCCTACGGCGAGCAGCGCCGGCTGGAGATCGCCCGGGCGCTGGCCACCGATCCGGTGCTGCTCTGCCTGGACGAGCCGGCCGCCGGCTTCAACCCGGCGGAGAAGGAGGAGTTGCTCCAGCTCATCCGGCAGGTCCGGGACAGCGGCGTGACCGTGCTGCTGATCGAGCACGACATGCGGCTGGTGATGGGTGTCACCGACCGGATCGTGGTCCTGGAGTTCGGAAAGAAGATCGCCGAGGGCCTGCCCGCCGAGGTGCGGGAGAACCCGAAGGTGATCGCGGCGTACCTGGGGGTGCCGGACGATGCTGCTTGAGATCGAAGACGTGAGCCTGCTGTACGGGCGGATCCAGGCGCTGCACGGCATCAGCCTGACCGTGGCGGAGGGCGAGATCGTCGCCCTGATCGGCGCCAATGGTGCCGGCAAGTCGACCACCATGCGGGCGGTCTCCGGGATCCGGCCGGTCGCCTCCGGGCGGATCCGGTTCGATGGCGAGGACATCACCAAGCTGCGGGCGGACCTGCGGGTGCGGCGCGGTCTGTGCCAGGCGCCCGAGGGGCGGGGCATCTTCCCGGGCATGTCGGTGCTGGAGAACCTCGACATGGGCGCCTACACCCGGCGGGACCGGGCGGGCATCGCCCAGGACCTGAACCGGGTGCTGGAGCTGTTCCCGCGGCTGGCCGAGCGGCGCAAGCAGCCGGGCGGCACGCTCTCCGGCGGCGAGCAGCAGATGCTGGCCGTCGGCCGGGCGTTGATGAGCCGGCCGAAGCTGCTGCTGCTCGACGAGCCCTCGATGGGTCTCGCGCCGATGCTGATCCAGCAGATCTTCAGCATCATCACCGAGATCAACCAGCAGGGCACCACCATCCTGCTCGTCGAGCAGAACGCCCAGCAGGCGCTCGCCCGGGCGCACCGGGCGTACGTGCTGGAGACCGGCCGGATCGTCAAGAGCGGTACCGGTGCGGATCTGCTGCACGACCCGTCGGTCAAAGAGGCGTACCTCGGCGTGGCCTGACCGGCGCCCACCCCTCGTCGCAAGGAGCGTCACATGTTCAACTCCCACGGTGGTCGCCGTGCCGTCCTCGGCGTCACCGGCGCCGCGCTGCTGGCCCTGTCTCTCGTCGCGTGCGGCGAGAAGGAGAACAGCCAGCAGCCCGGGGCCGGCCCGTCCGTCACCGCCGCCGCCGATTCCGCGCTGGCCGCGAAGGTGCCGGACGCCGTCAAGGCCGACGGCGTGATCAAGGTCGGCACCGACTCGACGTACGCCCCGGCGGAATTCCTCGACCAGGACGGCAAGACCGTGATCGGCTTCGACGTGGAGCTGTTCAACGCGGTGGCGCAGAAGCTCGGCCTGAAGGCCGAGTACGAGTCGGCGCCGTTCGACGCGATCCTGCCCGGCGTGGACTCCGGCAAGTACGAGGTCGGGGTTTCCTCGTTCACCATCAACGCCGAGCGGCTCAAGAGCGTCAACATGGTGAGCTACTTCTCCGCCGGCACGCAGTGGGCCACCAAGCAGGGCAACCCGGCCGGCGTCGACCCGGAGAACGCCTGCGGTAAGAAGATCGCCGTGCAGGTCGGCACGGTGCAGCTCGACGACATCACCGCCCGGTCGAAGAAGTGCACCGACGCCGGCAAGCCGGCCATCACCATCGACCAGTACCAGGCGCAGAGCGACGCCACCGCCGCGGTGGTCAGCGGCAAGGACGACGCCATGCTCGCCGACTCCCCGGTCGGCGCGTACGCGGTGAAGCAGAGCGGCGGCCAGTTGGCGCCGCTCGGCGACATCTACGAGTCGGCCCCCTACGGGTACGCGGTGAAGAAGGACCAACTGGCCTTCGCCGAGGTGCTCAAGGAGGCCGTGCAGGCGGTCATCGCCGACGGTAGCTACAAGTCGGCTCTGGCCAAGTGGGGCGTCGAGGGCGGCGCCATCACGACCGCTGAACTCAACCCCGCCGGCTGACCATGCCGGTCAAGACGGAAACACCCGAACGGGCACGGCCGGAACCCATCCGAGCCGTGCCCGTGCGGCATCCCGGGCGGTGGGTCGCCGTCGCCGTGATCGGGGTGCTGGTCGCCATGTTCGTCCACCTGCTGGTGACGAACACGGCGTTCAACTGGTCCTTCATGGCCGACGAGATGTTCCGTCCGCCGATTGTCGCGGGGCTGCGCGGCACCATCGCGCTGCTGGTGACGTCGATGGCGATCGGCATCGTCGGTGGCGTCGTCATCGCGGTCATGCGGCTGTCGGCGAATCCGATCCTGCGTGGCGTCTCGTGGACCTACACCTGGTTCTTCCGGGCGGTGCCCCGGCTGGTGCTGGCGATCCTCTTCGGCAACCTGGGCATCCTCTGGGCGCGGATCGAGTTCGGGCTGCCGTTCGACCGGCAGATCGGCGCGCTGTTCGGCATCGACAACTTCGAGGCCCGGCTGTTCGGGTTCAGCGCGGTGGACATCCTCACCGGCTTCGTCGCGGGCATGCTGGCGCTGGGCCTGTCCGAGGCCGCCTACATGGCGGAGATCGTCCGGGCCGGCATCCAGTCGGTCGACGAGGGGCAGACCGAGGCGGCCCAGGCGCTGGGCATGACCCGCGCGCAGATCCTGCGTCGGATCGTGCTGCCGCAGGCCATGCGGGTGGTCGTCCCGCCGACTGGCAACGAGACCATCGCGATGCTCAAGGACACCTCGCTGGTGGCCTTCGTGCCGGTCTCCGCGGAGCTGTTCTTCCAGCTCCGGGCCGTCGGTAGCCGCAGCTTCCAGGTCTTCCCGATGCTGGTCGCGGCGACCATCTGGTATCTGCTGCTGACCAGCGTGCTGCTGGTCGGGCAGTACTACCTGGAGCGGCACTTCTCCAAGGGCGTCGGGCGCAGCGGCCAGGCGCGGCTGCGGCTGCGGGGTCTGGCGGCGGAGACCGGTGGCGGCGCGAGCGAGGTGATCCGGTGACCGACGGCGTGACGGTTCCGGCGCAGGCCGGTACGGCGAGCACCGGCGACGGGCTGATGGTCCGGGCCGAGCAGGTACACAAGTCGTTCGGGCCGCTGGAGGTGCTCCGGGGCATCGACCTGGAGGTCCGGGCCGGCGAGGTGTGCTGCCTGCTCGGGCCCTCCGGCTCCGGCAAGTCGACCTTCCTGCGCTGCATCAACCACCTGGAGAAGATCAACGCTGGTCGGATTCGGGTGGACGGCGAGCTGATCGGCTACCGGGAACGCGGCGGGAAGCTGCACGAGCTGCGGGAGTCCGAGGTGGCCGCGCAGCGCCGGGCGGTCGGCATGGTGTTCCAGCGGTTCAACCTCTTCCCGCACATGACCGTGCTGCAGAACGTCGTCGAGGCGCCGGTGCTGCTGGGGCGGGAGAAGAAGGCCGCCGCCCGGGACCGGGCCGCCGCGCTGCTGGAGCGGGTGGGGCTGGGCGGCAAACTCGGCAACTACCCGAGCCAGCTCTCCGGCGGGCAGCAGCAGCGGGTGGCGATCGCCCGGGCGCTGGCGATGCGGCCGAAGCTGATGCTCTTCGACGAGCCCACCAGCGCGCTCGACCCGGAGCTGGTCGGCGAGGTGCTCGACGTGATGAAGGACCTCGCCCGCGACGGCATGACGATGATCGTGGTCACCCACGAGATCGGTTTCGCCCGGGAGGTCGGCGACCACCTGGTCTTCATGGATGAGGGCGTGGTCGTCGAGCAGGGCGACCCGCGAGAGGTCATCGCCAACCCCCGGCACGAGCGCACCAGGGCGTTCCTGGCCAAGGTGCTGTGACCGGTCGGGTCCGGTGCGCCGCACCGGACCCGACCGGTACGGACAGCGCGGTCGATCCGGGCAGCTCTCGCCGGTTCGGCCGTGCCGCGGGCCGGGCTTGTCGGTCGTACGGGCTAGAGTCGCTGCCGTGACAGCTACGACGCCGCGCCTGCTTCTCGTCGACGGACACTCCCTGGCGTACCGGGCCTTCTTCGCCCTGCCGGTGGAGAACTTCTCCACCACGACCGGGCAGCCGACCAACGCGGTCTACGGCTTCACCTCGATGCTGATCAACGTGCTCCGTGACGAGCAGCCCACCCACATCGTGGTCGCCTTCGACGTCTCCCGCCGCTCGTTCCGCACCGACAGGTACGCGGAGTACAAGGCCGGCCGCAGCGAGACCCCGACCGACTTCAAGGGGCAGGTCAGTCTGGTCAAGGAGGTGCTCGCCGCGCTGCGGATCCCGGTGGTGGAAAAAGAGGGCTACGAGGCCGACGACATCATCGCCACGCTCGCCTGCCAGGCCCGCGACCAGGGCATGCAGGTGCTGATCAGCACCGGTGACCGGGACGCGTTCCAGCTCGTCGGCGACGACATCACGGTGCTCTACCCGCGCAAGGGTGTCTCCGACCTGGCCCGGATGGATCCGGCGGCGGTCGAGGCGAAGTACGGCGTCGGCCCCGAGCGGTACCGGGATCTGGCCGCCCTGGTCGGCGAGAGCAGCGACAACCTGCCCGGCATCCCCGGGGTCGGCCCGAAGACCGCCGCGAAGTGGATCAACACGTACGGTGGGGTGGAGGGCGTGATCGCCCGGGCCGACGAGATCAAGGGCAAGGCCGGCGACAGCCTGCGCGAGCGGCTCGCCGACGTGATCCGCAACTACGAGATCAACTGCCTGGTCTCCGACCTGGAGCTGCCGGTCCGCCCGGAGGACGCCCGCTGGCAGGGCTGGGACCGGGAGGCCGTGCACCAGGTCTTCGACACCCTCCAGTTCCGCATCCTGCGGGACCGGCTCTACCAGTACCTCGAAGCGGTGGAGCCGGAGGCCGAGGCGGGCTTCGACCTGGCCGGCGAGCTCCTCACCGCGCCCGGCGCGTTGGCCGGCTGGCTGGAGACGCACGCCCCCGCCGACACTGCCGTCGGGCTGGCGGTCAAGCTCGACACCGGCCCCAACCGGCGGCACACCGCCTCGGTGACCGGCCTGGCGCTGGCCACCTCCGGCGGTGCGGCGGCCTGGTGCGACCCGACGGGGCTGGAGTCGGCCGACGAGACGGCCCTGGCGGCCTGGCTGGCCGACGCCGCACGCCCCAAGGTGCTGCACGACAGCAAGCCGGCGGTGCTCGCCTTCGCCGCGCACGGGTGGTCCCTGTACGGCATCGCCCGCGACACCCAGATCGCCGCCTACCTGGCCCGCCCCGACCAGCGCTCGTACGACCTGACCGACCTGGCGCTGCGCTACCTGCACCGGGAGTTGCGCGTCGACGCCCCGGAGACCGGCCAGCTCACCCTGGACGGGTTCGGCAACGACGGTGAGGCCGAGCAGAACCTCATGCTCCAGGCCCGGGCCACCCTCGACCTGGCCGACGCGATCGACGCCGAGCTGTCCCGTGACGGCGAGCAGTCCACCCGGCTGATGGCCGAGGTGGAGCTGCCGCTGATGCGGGTGCTCGCCGAGATGGAGCGCACCGGCATCGCCGCCGACACGTCCTACCTGTCGGAGCTGGAGGCGCACTTCGCCGCCGAGGTGAAGGCCGCGGCGCAGGGCGCGTACGCGGCGGTCGGGCGGGAGTTCAACCTGGGCTCGCCCAAGCAGCTCCAGGAGATTCTCTTCGGCGAGCTGGGGCTGCCCAAGACCAAGAAGATCAAGACCGGTTACACCACCGACGCCGACGCTCTGCAGTGGCTGTACGCGCAGAACCCGCACCCGGTCCTGGAACACCTGCTGCGGCACCGTGACGTCGCCAAGCTGAAGTCGACCGTGGACGGGCTGCTCAAGTCGGTCTCCGACGACGGCCGCATCCACACCACCTTCAACCAGACGGTCGCCGCGACCGGCCGGCTCTCCTCCACCGAGCCCAACCTGCAGAACATCCCCATCCGCACCGAGGAGGGGCGACGCATCCGGCGGGCCTTCGTGGTGGGGGAGGGATACGAATGCCTCCTCACCGCCGACTACAGCCAGATCGAAATGCGGATCATGGCGCACCTGTCGTTGGACGACGCGCTGATCCAGGCATTCAACTCCGGCGCCGACTTCCACGCCGCCACCGCCTCGTCGGTGTTCGGGGTGCCGGTGCAGGAGGTCACCGCCGACCAGCGGCGCAAGATCAAGGCGATGAACTACGGCCTGGCGTACGGGCTGAGCGCGTTCGGCCTCTCCCAACAGCTCGGCATCACCGCCGAGGAGGCGCGCGGGCTGATGGAGAACTACTTCGCCGGCTTCGGCGGGGTACGCGACTACCTGCACGAGGTGGTGGCCCGGGCCCGGCACGACGGCTACACCTCCACCATCCTGGGCCGCCGGCGGTACCTGCCCGACCTGGTCAGCGACAACCGGCAGCGTCGGGAGATGGCCGAGCGGATGGCGCTCAACGCCCCCATCCAGGGCTCGGCGGCCGACATCATCAAGGTCGCCATGCTGCACGTCGACACCGCCCTGCGCGACGCCGGGCTGCGCTCGCGGATGCTGTTGCAGGTGCACGACGAGCTGGTCTTCGAGGTGGCCCCGGGCGAGCGGGAGAGCCTGGAGGCGCTGGTCCGTAAGGAGATGGGTGAGGCGTACCCGCTGTCCGTGCCGTTGGAGGTCTCGGTCGGCGAGGGCCGCGACTGGAACAGCGCCGACCACTGACCGACGACGCTCCTAGTGGGCGTCGCTCGCGGGCACGGCGGGGTGGGGTGAAACGGCCGGCGGTGACGCCGGCCGTTTCTCGCAGCCCGGCTCGGCGAGGGCCGCGGCGGCGTCGCGAAGTGCGGCAGCGAGCCGGTCCCGGGCCGCCATCTGGGCTGCGATCCGGGCGTCGAGCACGGCGAGCCGTTCCCGCCCCACCCGCAGCCCGGCCGGGGAGGGTGGCACGGCGGCCACGTCCCCGTCCAGGCAGGGCAGGAAGACCAGGACGTCCTCCAGGGTCAGCCCGGCACCGAGCAGGTACCGGATGTTACGAACCCGGGTCACCTCGCGCTCGTCGTACTCGCGGTACCCGTTCGCCGCCCGCGCCGAGGTGATCAGCCCGTGCTGCTCGTAGTGCCGCAGGGCTCGGGGGGTGCAGCCCGTCACCCTGGCCAACTCGCCGATCCGCACGTGCCCGCCTCCGTTCCACCGCCTCGGCTCGGCGACCGACTGCGCCGTGCGACGTCGTGGTGTCCGCCGGGTGAGGACCGCGTCGCCCGTTCGCCGGCAGCCGTTCGGTCAGGCGACCACCGCCCCGCCGTCCACCGGCAGCACCACGCCGGTGACGAAGGCCGCCGCCGGGTCGCAGAGCCGCACGATCGCCCAGGCTACGTCCTGCGGACGACCGATTCGTCCCAGGGGAGTGTGGTCGAGCTGCCAGCGGCGTACCGCGGCCAGCTGGTCCGGGGAGAGACCCTGGTGCTCGCCGATGGGCGTGTCGATCGCGCCGGGCGCCACCGCGACCACCCGCACGCCGCGCGGGGCCAACTCCACCGCCCAGCTGCGGGTCAGCGAGTCCAGCGCGGCCTTGCCGGCGGCGTACACCGAGGAACCCGGCCACCCCCGCTGGCCGACGGACGTGGTGACGTTGACGATGACGCCGCCACCCGCGGTGAGCGGTCCGACCGCGGCGTGCGCCAGCCTGATCGGGGCGACCAGATTCGTGTCGAGCTGACGTCGGGCCGCCGCCTCGTCCAGCTCGGCGAGAGGGCCGGCACCGGCGACACCAGCGTTGTTGACCAGGACATCCAACCGGCCGAACCGATCGAGGGCGGTGCGGACCAGCCGGTCCGGCGCGTCGGGGTCGGTCACGTCGGCGGTGACCGGTGCGATCAGGGGATGGCCGGCGGCGGTCTCCGCCAGCGGCGCGGCTCGGCGGCCGACCGCGAGAACACGGGCGCCGGCGTCAGCGAAGGCGCGGGCGGTGGCTCGGCCGATGCCGGTGCCCGCGCCGGTGACCAGGACCACGCGTTGCTGCTGTTCGTCGTTCATACCGATGATCGTCTGACCCTGCCGTCAGTGGCAGGGTCAAGATCCGTCAGCGTCGCGGACCTCGGCGCTCCTCGGGTGGGGAGCCCCGTCGTTCCAGGGCCTTGCGGGACGGGCCGCCGGGCGGTGGGAGCGGGGCCTTGACGGGGTCGTGGCCCCAGTTCATCAGGGAGTACCGCCACCGGGTCCGGCTGACGTCACCGCTCGGCCGCTGCGCCATGTGCCGCCGGACGTACCCGACAACCTTGCGCATGTGCCGATAGTCGGCGTCGCTGAGCTGGTCGCGTTTGCGGCGCAGCAGGTCGATGATCCGCCGGCCGGACTCGTGGCCGACCGACTCGCCGCCACCGGAGCGCCCGCCCTTGTGCCAGCCGACCTGCTTGGACTCGTCGGTTTCCAGCCACGTCGACAGCTCGCCCGGCTTCATGTTCACCGCGTCGGTGAACTCGCGGTAGGTCTGTTGCGGATCGTCACCTTGGTTCATGCCGCAGCACCTCCGGACGGTGGGCCACGTCGCGACCCGAGTGGTCGTTGCGGATGCGGTACTGCGGGTCGTCCGGCGAGGCGTCGACGGTGTGCCCACGCACGTGCGTCCGCTCGGTGATCCGCTCCTTGACGACCCCGTACGCCCGACCGCTGTGGCTGGCCCAGGAGACGTGGTCGCCCTCGTGGAACTCCTTCTCAGCCATGCCGCCCGGGTACCCGTAGCGTCTGACGGGAAACGGCGGCCGGGGCACGGCGGGTGGCTCCGGCGCGGATCAGCCGGAGGCCGTCAGGGGGTTATCTCGGCGATCGCCAACTTGATGTCGAAGGGCTCGGTCAGCTCGACCAGCTCCGCGCTGTCGGCCACCAGTTCGTATTGCCGCTCGCCGCCCGGCCCGATTCGGTCGCCCAGGCGGTACGCGTAGAGGTGGACCGGGTCCTGTTCGATGCGCCAGTAGAAGGGAATGCCGGCGGCGGCGTACTCGCCGGGCTTGGCGAACCGGTCGACGCGCCGGGTCCCCGGGGAGACGATCTCGACCGCCAGCACGACATCCGCCGGCCGCAGCCGGGACCGGTCGGCGGGCAGCCCGGCGTGGCACAGCAGTACGTCCGGCTGCCGGCTGGTGTTGGGGCTGAGCCCCACGCCAACGGACTGAGTGGCTCGTAGCTGAGCCGGTGCATGGGATCGCAGCCACAGCCACAGCAGGCCGGCGATCTCCTGATGGCCCAGGGTGGGGGAGGGCGTCACCTGGATCACTCCGTCGACGAGTTCGACGCGGGGGGCGTCGTCCGGCAGGGCGAGCAGATCCTCCAGCGTGTAGTCCGCACGCTGCTGCCGCATCGGATCCGGACACCAGGGGCCAGGTGATGTCGGGACGGGCTCGGCGCTCATGCCGTGAGCCTAGCGCCGGGCGCGGGGCACTCGGTCGCACCCGCGGTGCGACGCGGCCCAGCGGGGCAACCGTCGGTGTGCGGTGGCTCAGCGGTGGGCGGCTGCGTACCGGATGGCTCAGCCGGCCGGCTTCTCGGTGACGAAGATGGCGGTGCCGGGGAAGAGCCGGCCGCGCAGCGGGCTCCACTGCCCCCAGGTCTCCCGGTGCCCCTTTGGCCACTCCGGCTCCACCAGGTCGACCAGGCGGAACCCCGCGCCGACCAGTTCGCGGATCCGGTCGCCGAGCGTGCGGTGCTGCTCGACGTACGTGGCCACGCCGTGTTCGTCCTGCTCCACGTACGGGGAGCGGTCGAAGTACGAGTGCACGGCGGTGAGCCCGCCCTCGCCCGGGTCGTCGAGGAAGATCCAGCGCATCGGGTGGGTCACCGAGAAGACCCACCGGCCGCCCGGGCGCAGCACCCGGTGGACCTCGGCCATCAGCGCGGCGGAGTCGTCGACGAAGGGGACCGCGCCGAAGGCGGTGCAGGCGATGTCGAAGGTGGCGTCGGCGAAGGGCAGCGCGAGGGCGTCGGCCTGCACCAGCGGGACGTGTACCCCGGTGGTGCCGGCGGCGCGCGCGGCGTGCCGCAACATGCCGGCGGACAGGTCGAAGGCGACCGGCCGGGCGCCCCGGGTGGCCAGCCAGCGGGCACACGCGGCGGCGCCGCAGCCCACCTCCAGCACCCGGCGTCCCGCCACGTCGCCGAGCAGCCGGGCGTCGGCCTCGCGCAGCCCCTCCGGGCACCAGACGAGGTCCACGTCGCCCAGGAACGCGCCGTGCTCGGCCTGGTAGTCGTCGGCGTCGGCGTCCCACCAGCCACGGTTGGCGCGGCGGGTCTCCGCGGCGTCGACCCGGCGGCGGGCTACCCGGTTGTCGTCGTCCACCCGCTCACGCTAGGCCCTACGCGTGCGGGTGGCGGCGGCGGCCGGCCGGGGATGCGCTATCTTTCCCGGGGTGGATGTGACGCGGGAGACAGTTGTGGCGTTTTCCCACCTATATCTCCGCTTTCGCAGCTGACGCGTCCGTCGGTAGGCGGGAGGGCTTGCACGCTGTGGTAATGCAGCAGGTAGGCTAGACGACGCGCTCGCGGATCGTGTGCCTCGGCAGGGAGCAGGTGCGCGGTCACCGGAGCCACTAATGATCTTCTCTTGGCGATCGTTCGGTGTGCCCGGCGACGGATCCGCTGGCGCGGACAGGTCACCGCGACACCACGCCTGCTGTGACAACCCATCCGACCGGAGCAACCGCCCACATGACGAGCAGCATCGAGGCCCCCTCGAGCGCCACCCGGGTCACCCACGACGATCTCGGTTCCGAGGAAGCTTTCCTCGCCGCGATCGACGAGACCATCAAGTACTTCAACGACGGCGACATTGTCGAAGGCACCGTCGTCAAGGTCGATCGGGACGAGGTCCTGCTCGACATCGGCTACAAGACCGAGGGCGTCATTCCCTCTCGGGAGTTGTCGATCAAGCACGACGTGGACCCTGCCGAGGTCGTCTCGGTCGGTGACCACATCGAGGCGCTTGTCCTCCAGAAGGAGGACAAGGAGGGTCGTCTGATCCTCTCCAAGAAGCGGGCGCAGTACGAGCGGGCCTGGGGCACGATCGAGAAGATCAAGGACGAGGACGGCGTCGTCCGCGGTTCGGTCATCGAGGTGGTCAAGGGTGGCCTCATCCTCGACATCGGGCTGCGCGGCTTCCTGCCCGCCTCCCTGGTCGAGATGCGGCGGGTGCGTGACCTGCAGCCGTACGTCGGCCGCGAGCTCGAGGCCAAGATCATCGAGCTGGACAAGAACCGCAACAACGTGGTCCTGTCCCGCCGGGCCTGGCTGGAGCAGACGCAGTCCGAGGTGCGCACCGAGTTCCTCAACAAGCTGCAGAAGGGACAGGTCCGCAAGGGCGTCGTCTCCTCGATCGTCAACTTCGGCGCGTTCGTCGACCTGGGCGGCGTGGACGGCCTCGTGCACGTCTCCGAGCTGTCCTGGAAGCACATCGACCACCCGTCCGAGGTCGTCGAGGTCGGCCAGGAGGTCGAGGTCGAGGTCCTGGACGTCGACCTGGACCGCGAGCGGGTCTCGCTGTCGCTGAAGGCGACCCAGGAGGACCCGTGGCGGCAGTTCGCCCGTACCCACGCGATCCAGCAGATCGTGCCGGGTAAGGTCACCAAGCTGGTGCCGTTCGGCGCCTTCGTCCGGGTGGACGACGGCATCGAGGGCCTGGTCCACATCTCCGAGCTGGCCGAGCGGCACGTGGAGATCCCGGAGCAGGTCGTCCAGGTCGGCTCCGAGGTCATGGTCAAGGTCATCGACATCGACCTGGAGCGCCGCCGCATCTCGCTGTCGCTCAAGCAGGCCAACGAGGGCTTCGTCGAGGGCGAGGAGCACTTCGACCCGACCCTCTACGGCATGGCCGCGACCTACGACGCCGAGGGCAACTACATCTACCCGGAGGGCTTCGACCCGGAGACGGGCGAGTGGCTCGAGGGGTACGAGAAGCAGCGCGAGGCGTGGGAGCAGCAGTACGCCGAGGCACGCCAGCGTTGGGAGGCGCACACCAAGCAGGTGCAGAACTCCCGTGCCGCCGACGCCGAGGCCGCTGCCAACCCGGCTCCGGCCGTCACCGGCACCACCACCTCGACCAGCGCGGCGCCGAGCCGCCAGGCCGAGGAGCCGGCCGGCACGCTGGCCACCGACGAGGCGCTCGCCGCGCTGCGGGAGAAGCTCGCCGGCGGCAAGTGACCCTGTGACAACTCGAGCGCTGAGTGGCTGACGCCGCACAGCGACGGGGAGCCGTCACTGACGAGCCCCGTCCCCGCGATCCGGTTCCACCGGGTCGCCGGGGGCGGGGCTCTCGCCTGTGGTGGGTGAGGCCGTCCGGGGT
>NZ_SMJY01000099.1:0-21863 GCF_004348355.1 Micromonospora sp. KC721
GGGGGCCTCGGGTGGGCCGGTGAAGCGCCTGCTGCTGCTGCTCGGCGCGGCGGCGCTGGTGGTGGTCGCGCTGCTCGGCGCCCAGACCGCCGGGATCTTTCCGGACTTCCGCAACCCGTTCGCCGAGGAGCAGACCGACCGCAGCCAGCCGCCGCTGCTCAAGTCGATCCAGGATCTCAGCCGCTACGTCGCCGCCGAGGGCAACTTCCAGGTCGTCGTCGACCTGCAGAGGGACCGGAACAACGTGCCCGAGTGGCTGCTCAACCAGCGGACGCTGTTCGTCGGGGCAGGCAGCGTCGAGGCGTACGTCGATTTCTCGAAGCTGTCGGAGGGTGCGTTGGTGGTCTCCCCGGACGGTAAGTCCGTCGAGGTCCGGCTGCCCGCACCGCAGCTCGGCGAGACCAACCTGGACCTGGAGTCGAGCTACGTCTTCGCCGAGGAGCGCGGCCTGCTCAATCGGGTGGGTGAGCTGGTCGACGGTGACCCCAACCGACAGCAGCAGGTCTACCGGCTGGCCGAGGAGCGGATCACCGCGGCGGCCCGGGACAGCGGCCTGCCGCAGCGGGCCGAGGAGAACACCCGCAAGATGCTGGAGGGTTTGCTCCGCTCGCTCGGCTACGAGCGGGTGACGGTCACCTATACCGCCCCCTGACCTGCGGGCCGGGGCGGACGAGGCCCGCCGCGCCCCGGCCCGGATCCCGCCCCGGCGTCAGTGGCCGGTCGCGGCGCGGTCCTCGTTGGGCATCAGGATCCACAGCACCAGGTAGACGATCACCTGGGTGCCGGGCAGCAGCAGTGACAGCAGGAACAGCAGCCGGATCAGGTTGGCCGAGGTGTTGAACCGGCGGGCCAGGCCGGCGCAGACGCCGGCGAGCATGCGCCCCTGGCGGGGTCGGACCAGTTTGCGACTCATCGTCGTACTCCCACTCTGCGGCGATCCGCCGCGCTGACCTCAACGGTAGGAAGGGGTGGTCGACTCGCCCTCCGTCCCGAGGGGGATCCGGTGACTGCGTACCCGTAGGTGATTACCCGTGGCGGTCCCGACCGACGCGCCCACCCGGCCCGGTCGTTCCGGGCCGCCGCTGCGCCGTTCGCCGCATGGTGCGCTGTCTTAGCGCGGTCAAGCCGCGACATGCCGCAGCCGGAGCCGATCACCGGTGCCCCGGCTCAGGTGAAGGATCCGCTGCGTCGAGCGGCACCGGTGGCTAGCATCAAGGCGATCACGGCCGCGCGGCCGGCGTCGCGCGGGAACGGGGTGGCCCGGCATCGTGATCGAGTGCCGACGGGCGTTCGTTCACCTACTGCTAACCTTTCGTCCGTTCTTCTTCAGGCGGGAGGCGACGGTGACCGCTGGCGTGGCAGCTCTCTGGTCGCACCGCAACTCCCTGCGCATCCTGGTCAAGCGGGACCTGGCGGTGAAGTACCAGCAGTCGGTGCTGGGCTACCTCTGGTCGTTGATCGAACCGCTCGGCATGGGTGCGATCTACTTCTTCGTCTTCGGCGTGCTCTACTCCGGTGACACCAGCCGGCACCTCGGGCAGGCGGCCGACTCGTACCCGCTCTTCCTGATCACCGGCATCTTCGCCTGGATGTGGACCAGTTCGGCGCTGAGCGAGGCGACCGGCGCGCTGACCGGGCAGTCCCGCCTGATCACCACGATGAACGTGCCCCGGCAGGTCTTCCCGATCGGTCGGGTCACCGGCCGGTTCGCCGAGTACGTCGCGGGCCTGCCGATCCTGGTCGCGGTGGCCGCCGTCTACGCGGCGCACGGCCGCATCGACCCCGGCTGGTCACTGCTCGCCCTGCCGCTGGCGGTGCTGGTGCAGGCCACCCTGCTGATCGGGTTGTCGCTGCTGCTCTCCGCGGTCAACGTGCTGATGCGCGATGTCGAGCGGTTCATGCGGCTGATCGTCCGGGTGCTCTTCTACGCCACGCCGATCATCTACCCGTTGAGCCTGGTCCGGGACTCGGAGCTGCCGGGCTGGCTGAAGGTGGCGTACGAGCTGAACCCGCTGGTCGGGATCTTCCAGCTCCAGCACGCCATCTGGTATCCGGACGAGTTCCCGGACGCCCGGCTGCTGACCACCACGGTCGGCGGCAGCGTGCTGGTGTTGGTCGCCGGTTGGTGGACGTTCCGCCGGCTCGAACCGGCCGTGCTCAAGGAGCTGTGAGGTGGCTCCGATCATCGAGGCCGAGGGCCTCGGCATCCGCTTCGTCCGCAACCGCCGCCGGCAGTTGCGGCTGCGGGAGCTGTTCATCCACCGGGGCGGACGCGGAGCGGCGGCCGGCCGGTTCTGGCCGCTGCGGGACGTGTCGTTCAGCGTCGAGGCGGGCGACACGGTCGGCGTGATCGGGCGCAACGGCACCGGCAAGAGCACCCTGCTGCGGCTGATCGCCGGGGTGCTCATCCCGGACGAGGGGCGGATCACCGTCCGGGGCGACGTGGCACCCCTGCTGGAACTCTCCGCCGGCTTCTCCAACGACCTCACCGGGCGGGAGAACCTGTACCTTGTCGGCGGCCTGCACGGGCTGTCGTCGGGATACCTGAAGCGGCACTTCGACGAGATCGTCTCGTTCGCCGGCGAGCAGGTGGAGCGCGCCATCGACACCTCGGTCCGGCACTACTCGTCGGGCATGAAGGTCCGGCTCGGGTTCGCGATCATCTCGCACCTGCCGCATCCGATCCTGCTGATGGACGAGGTGACCGCGGTGGGCGACGCGGAGTTCCGCAAGAAGTGTTATTCGACGATCGACCGACTGCTCG
Source organism: Micromonospora sp. KC721 (assembly GCF_004348355.1). Classification (NCBI taxonomy): domain Bacteria; kingdom Bacillati; phylum Actinomycetota; class Actinomycetes; order Micromonosporales; family Micromonosporaceae; genus Micromonospora; species Micromonospora sp. KC721. Next base: position 2,765 of record NZ_SMJY01000099.1, read on the forward strand.
CGGAGGGGCGCACCTTGGTGCTGGTGTCACACAACGAGAAGGATCTGACCCGGTTCTGCCGACGAGGGCTCTACCTCGACGGCGGGCGGCTGATCGTGGACGGCACGGTCGCCGAGGCGCTCGACGCGTACCACGCCGCGGTCCCGCGGTGACGCTCGCGATCGTGCTCGCCGCCGGTGCGCCGGCCGCGAGCCTGCCGACCTCGACCGGGGAGCCCCTCGCCGACCGGCTGGCCGCGCAGTGGCGGCGGGCCGGGGTGGACGAGGTCCGCGCCGTCGCCGATCTGGCCGAACTCGCCGCCCTGGTGGACACCGCCACCGGGCCGGTGGTGGTCAGCGGGGCCGATCTGGTCGCGCACACCGCCGTACTCAGGCATCTGCGGACCAGTCCGGTCGGGTCGACGGTGGCCCTGGTGCTCACCGATCCGCCGGCCGACGGTCGGGTCGCGGTCCGCGAGGAACGAGGCCAGGTGGTGGCGGCCGGGCCGGACCTGGCCGACGCGACCGGTGTGTTCGGTGGGGCACTGCGGGTCGGCGTGGCCGACCTGCCGGCGCTCGCCGCCGCCGCCCGGGCCGCCGCGGTCGCGCCGGCGGCCGGGCCCGCGGTGGACCGGCTCTTCGCCGCCCTCACCGCGCTCGGCACGCTGACCTTCGCCCACCGGGTACGCCTGCTCGTGGCGCACCGGGTCGGCGACGCCGCCGGGCTGCACGCCGCCGAGGCGGCGCTGTCGGGGGTGGACGAGGACCGCGCCGAGCTGCGGCTGTCGGTCAAGGAGCGGGACGACTTCTTCACCACCTACTTCGTCAGCACCTGGTCGCCCTACGTGACGAAGGCGTGTGCCCGGCTGCGGCTGAGCCCGACGGCGGTCACGATGATCTCGGTACTCTTCGCCGCGGTCGCGGCGGTGCTCTTCGGCGTCGGCGGCCGGCCCGCGCTGGTGGCCGGCGGTGTCCTGCTCTACCTGGGCTTCGTGCTGGACTGCGTGGACGGGCAGTTGGCCCGTTACACCCGGCACTTCAGCGCCTGGGGCGGCTGGCTGGACACGATGGCCGACCGGGCGAAGGAGTACCTGGTCTACGCCGGCCTCGGCTTCGGGGCCACCGCCGCCGGGTTCCGCCTCGGTTGGGCGCTGGCGATCGCGGCGATGACGTTGCAGACCGTCCGGCACATGACCGACGCCTGGTACGGGGTGCTGCACGACGAGGCGGCCCGGCGGCCCCGGCCGGCGGCGGGTGCGGGCAGCGGTATCGGCGGGATGCTCAACGCCGCCTCGACCCGGGTGCAGGCGGACACCGGTTCGGTGTCGTACTGGCTGAAGCGGACGGTGGTCTTCCCGATCGGGGAGCGGTGGGCGTTGATCGCGCTGACCGCCGCGCTGTTCGGCCCGACGGTCAGCCTGGTGGCGGTGCTGGTCTGGGGGTCGCTCGCGTTCGCGTACACCGGGGCGCTGCGTACCCTGCGGGCCCGTTGGATGTGGGTGCCGGTGCTGGACACCGTCGACGCGACCCTGCACCGCGACGACGGGCCGTTGGCGACCCGGATGCCGGTGCTGCGCCCGGTGGGGCCGTTGACGCTGGCCGTGGTCGGGGCGCTCGGCCCGGCGGTGCTGCTGGTGGCGGCGTTGGTCGCGGCCGGCGGCGGCTGGGGTGCGGGCGGGCTGCGCTGGTGGCTGCCGGTGGCCGTGCTGGTGCTGCTGGCCGGCGGGCTGGGCGCCGGGGCGGCGCACAACGGGCCGCTGGACTGGCTGGTGCCGGCGGCGCTGCGGGCCGGGGAGTACCTGTTGGCGATCACCGTCGGGGTGGTGGGTGGCGCGCCGGCCTGGCTGGTCTTCGGGTACGTCTTCGTGCTCACCCTGCACCACTACGACCTGGTGGCCCGGCTGGAGAAGCGGCAGTCCGCGCCGCCGTTGCACGGCGCGACGCTGGGCTGGGACGGGCGTTCGGTGCTGCTGGCCCTCGCCGGGATCGCCGGTTTCGCTGGTGTTGGTCTGGCTACAATCGGTGTGTACCTGTTCGTGGTGTTCGTGGCGAGCGTCGTCCTGACCTGGGTCGTCCTGCCGGCCCGCGCCGCGCGGGCGACGGCCGTACCGGTCTCGGGCGGTTCGCCGGGCTGACGAGAGGGCGGCCGGGATGACCCTGATCAGCTTCGTCGTCCCGGCCTACCGCGTGCAGGGCTACCTGCGCGAATGCCTGGACTCGCTGCTCGGGCAGCCGTTCGGTGACATCGAGGTGGTGGGCGTCGACGACGCCTCGCCCGACACCAGCGGCGACATCCTCGACGAGTACGCCGCCCGTGACCGCAGGGTCCGGGTGGTCCGGCTCACCGAGAACGCGGGGCTCGGGCCGGCCCGCAACGCCGGGCTGGACCGGGCCGCCGGGGAGTACGTCTGGTTCCTCGACGGGGACGACTGGCTGGCCCCGGACTGCCTGCCCGAGGTGGTCGACCGGCTCCGCGCCACCCGCCCGGACGTGCTGGTCGTCGACCACGTCCGAGTGCACTGGAACGACACCGCGAGCCGCAGCGCGATGGCCGAGGTGTTCCCCGAGCCGCCCGGCGCGACCACGTTCCGGCTGGCCGACCGGCCGGAGACGCTGCGGTTGCTGCACACCGCCTGGAACCGGCTGGTCCGCCGGGAGTTCCTGACCGGCCTGGGGCTCCGCTTCGCCCCCGGCTGGTACGAGGACGTCTCCTTCACCTACCCCCTGTTGCTGGCCGCCGAGAAGATCGGCGTGCTCGACCGGGTCTGCGTGCACTACCGGCAGCGGCGCTCCGGCGCCATCACCCGCACCCGCGGCGACCGGCACTTCGAGGTGTTCGACCAGTGGCACCGGGTGTTCGGGTTCCTCGACGACCACCCGGAACTGGCCGGACTGCGGCCGGCCGTCTTCGAGCGGATGGTCTGGCACCACCTGACGGTGCTCGGCAACGGCGAGCGGATCGCCGCCGAACTGCGGCCCGCCTTCTTCGACCGGATCACCGCCGACTACCGCCGTTTCCTGCCCCCCGGCGGCTACCCCGCGCCGGACGGCGTGGAGGGGCTCAAGCACCGGCTGGTGGCGGCGGGACGGTGGCGGACGTTCAGCGTGCTGCGCGGGGCGAACCAGACCCGGGCGACCGTCCGGGGCGTCGCCCGCCGGGTGCTGCCGGTGGCCCGGCGGACGGCCCGGCTGACCCGGGACGCGGCGCTGCGCGAGTACTACCGGGCCGAACTGCGCCGACCCGTCGACCCGTCGCTGGCCGTGTACGCCGCCTACTGGTACCGCGGCCACGCCTGCAACCCGGCGGCCGTCGCCGCTGCTGCCCGGCGGCTCGCGCCGCAGGTCCGCGCGGTGTGGATCGTCCGGCGGGACCGGGTGGACACCCTGCCGCCCGACACCGAGTACGTGGTGGCGGGCACCCCTGCCTACTACCGGGCGCTGGCCCGGGCGCGCTGGCTGATCAACAACGTCAACTTCCCGGACTACGTCCGCAAGCGGCCCGGCTCGGTGCACGTGCAGACCCACCACGGCACGCCGGTGAAGGTGATGGGGCTGGACCAGCAGCGGTATCCGCTGGGCGCGGTCGGGATGGACTTCGCCGGGCTGCTGCGCCGGGTGGACCGCTGGGACTACAGCATCACCGCCAACAGCTTCTCCACCCAGATGTGGGAGCGGGCCTACCCGGCCTCGTACACCACACTGGAGGTCGGGTACCCGCGTAACGACCGGCTGGCCGTCGCCACCGCCGAGGAGGTGGCCGAGGTCCGCGGGCGGCTCGGGATCGGCCCGGGCGAGCGGGTGGTGCTGTACGCCCCGACGCACCGCGAACACCTGCCGCACTACCGGCCACCGTTCGATTCGGACCGGCTGCTCGACGTGCTCGGGCCCACCGGACGGTTGCTGATCCGCAGCCACTACTTCCACGACCGGCTCGGGTTGGCCGGGCGGCGCAGCCGGGGGCGTGCGGTGGACGTCAGCGACCATCCCTGCGTGGAGGACCTCTACCTCGCCGCCGACGTGCTGGTCACCGACTACTCGTCGGCGATGTTCGACTATGCCGTCCTGGACCGGTCGATCGTGGTGTACGCCCCGGACCGGGACGCGTACGCGCTGGCCCGGGGGGTCTATTTCGACGTGACCGCCGAGCCGCCGGGGGCGGTGGCCCTGACTTTCGACGAGTTGCTGGCGGTGTTCCGTGGCGGCGGCGAGTCCACCCCGACAGCGACGCGGGCGCGCCGGCGGTTTCGGGAACGGTTCTGCGCGCTCGACGACGGCGGAGCGGCGGAACGGGTGGTCCGGCGGGTGTTCCTCGGCGAAACGACGTGACGCGGCCCGAATCTGGCAGGTTACTGATCAGTTAATGGTCCTGTCATTACCCGAACATGGCACGTTCACCCGATGCGCGGGACCGGTCAAGGTGGCCAGAGTCACACCGGGGTTTCCGGTCAAACTGGGGAGGAGACGGTGACCACCGTCGCGCTCAAGGATGTCACCAAGGTGTTCCCGGACGGGACACTGGCGGTCGACAATGTCAATTTGGATGTCAACGATGGCGAATTCATGGTCCTGCTCGGGCCGTCTGGCTGCGGTAAGTCCACCGTCCTACGAATGATCGCCGGCCTGGAGGAACCGACCTCCGGGGCGGTGCTGCTCGACGGTGCCTTTGCCAACGATCTGCCGCCGCGGGAGCGGAAGATCGCCATGGTCTTCCAGGATTTCGCCCTCTACCCGCACATGAGTGTTAACGACAACATCGGTTTCCCGCTGCGGCTGGCCGGCGTCGCGTCGGCCTCGCGCGACGAACGCATCCAGGACGTGGCCAGCGCGCTCGGGATAAGGGATGTTCTCGCCCGCCGGCCGAGCCAGCTCTCCGGCGGCCAGCGCCAGCGGGTGGCGATGGGGCGGGCGATCGTACGCCGTCCCGGGCTCTTCCTGATGGACGAGCCGCTGTCCAACCTGGACAGCGGGCTCCGCGCCGAACTGCGCGCGGAGATCTCCGGGCTCACCCGCGAGCTGGGAGTCACCACCATCTACGTCACGCACGACCAGGCCGAGGCGCTGACCATGGCCGACCGGGTCGCCATCATGCGCCGGGGCGTGTTGCAGGATGTCGGCACCCCCACGCAGGTGTACGGCCGCCCGGCCACCCTGTACGTGGCGGCGTTTTTGGGCAGCCCCCGGATGAACCTGATGGAGGCGTCGGTCTACGTCCATCTCGACCGGTACGTCACGCTCAACCTCGGCGACCAGGCGCTCTACCTGCCCTGGGAGGACATCCGCAGCCGAGCGGTGGCGCACTACCACGGAGAGCGGATCGTGGTCGGCATGCGGGCCGAGGCGCTCACTCCGGTCGCGCCGGACACCCACGGTCACGTGCTGCAGGGCCGGGTCCGCTACCTGGAGCACCACGGGCACGAGTCGCTGGCCTTCCTCGACATCGGGGCCACCGCGGTAGCGCTGGACGATGTGGTACCGCCGACCGAGAACGGCCCGGGCGGACAGCGTGGCCTGCGCCGGTTCGGGCAGGTCATGCAGCGTCTCGCCGGTCGGTCGGCGGAGCCGGAGTCGGCGCAGCGCGGTGACGCCCGGGGCAGCGTGCTCAGCGACCCGGGGCGGCACCACCGCCGGGCGGGCGAGCTTGCGGTACGCCTCGCCCCGTACCCGGCGATCTCGGCCGGCCACCCGATGGCGGTGGCGGTGCGGATGGACGCGGTGCACTTCTTCGACGAGCGCGGCGACCGGATCGACGTGGGCTGGCGCTGACCCGGGGCTCGCTGGTCGCTCCGGGTCGAGGGCGATCCGGGGCGACTGCTACTCCGGGACGGCGGGACGGGCCCCGGACCGATCCGCGCTTTCGTAAGATCGGTCCGGGCCGCAGCGAGGTAGACCTCCAGCCCTACGGCGTCGGTGCTGCTTCAGCCACGCCGCCACAGCTGGACGGCGAAGCCGTTGCAGGTGTAGAGCGAGAGCCGGGCACCGTTCACGTTCTTCCAGTCGTAGTTGTCCAGGCACATGTTGCCGGCGACGTTGCGCAGCGAGAACCAGCCGTTGCCCTGGTCGATGATCTGCCACTGCTGGGCCGTCGTGTTGTCGCAGGCGACCAGGCCAACGTCCGCGTTCGGCGCCGTGCTGGCGTTGATGTTGGTCAGACAGGTGCCGGTGTTGCGGTTGCGGATCTCGTACCCGCTGGTGCCCTTGTAGTTGAATTCCCACTCCTGGGCGGCGTTGCCGTTGCAGCTGTACAGCCGAACGAGCGCGCCGGGGGTGGTGTCGAAGTCGTAGTTGTCGACGCAGCGGTTGCTGTACTGGCCCCGGATGCCGGGCGCGGTCATTGAGTTCGGCAGCGGCTGGCCGAAGAACGGGGTGCCGTTGTCGCTGAAGTAGAGCTGCTGGAAGCGGGTGTGCCGGTTCGGGTCGGTGAGCGCGTCCGGCGTCGGGGTGGCGTAGTCACGGGCGTGATAGACCAGCACGTCCGTGGTGTTGTCCTCGGCCACGGTGAAGCTGCCGTGGCCCGGGCCGTAGACCCCGTTCGCGGTCTGGAACACCGGGTTCGGGCTCTTGCGCCAGGAGGCCGGATTCAGCAGGTCCGCGGTGTCGTCGGCCGACAGCAGGCCCAGCTTGTACCGGGAGTCGGTCGCCGAGGCCGAGTAGGCGATGAACACCTTGCCGTTCTTGACCAGCGGCGATGGCCCTTCCACCACGCCGGCGACGCCTTCCATCTCCCAGGCGTACGTCGGGCGCGCGATCTCGGTGACCGTGCCGGTGATGCTGGTGGGGCTGTCCATCCGGGCGATGTACATGTGGCTGTTGTAGTTGGTGGACGGGCTGTCCTGGGCCCAGGCGAAGTAGCGCACCCCGCGATTGACGAACGAGGCCGGGTCGAGCTGGAAGGACTCCCAGCCGGTGTTGAAGCGCTGGGGTGCGCTCCATTCGCAGGTCATCGGGTTGGCGCAGGTGTTGCGGATCCAGTAGAGCCGCTGGTTGAACCGCGCGGTGCTGGGCGACGCCGAGAAGTACATGTACCAGGCGCCGTCGATGAACTGAATGTCCGGCGCCCAGATCCAACCGCTCAGCGCGCCGCTCGACGGCGCGGTGAACGCGGTGATCGTCGCGGCGCTGCCGAGACCCTGCAGGGTCGTGGCGCGGCGCAGTTCGACCCGCTTGTAGTCGGGGACCGAGGCCGTCATGTAGTAGTAGCCGTCGGTGTGCTTGTAGATCGCGGTGTCGGCGCGCTGCTGGATGACCGGGTTGTTGATCGTGATGAACTGCGCGGCGGCCGGCGGGGCGAACACGGCCAGCAGTGCGATGATCATGCCGAGAGCGACCGTCAATCTCTGACGGGCGCGGGTGAGTGTTGCCATCGGTCAGCTCCTTGGGGGGAGGAGTGGATCGTGCTCACGAGCCAGGGGGGTGCTGGCGCGCGGGCGGGTGTTATGTGAGCGCTAACAGCATCTTCAGTGGTTACGGAGATGTCAACAACTTGTTGCCGGGCTGGGGCGGGATTACCTGGGAGGTGTCGGCCTTGCCCGATAAGTTACTGGCTAGTAACGTCGGGGCATGTCCATCGACCCGCGCCAGGTGGCGTCCGCGCTGCTCGAAGCCGTGCCCTTCGCCCGTACCCTCGGCTTCGAGGTGGTCAAGGTCGCGCCGGAGGCCGAGGGTGGCGTTCGGGCCGTGGTCCGGCTGCCCGACTCGCCGGCCACCCACAACCACGTCGGCGGTCCGCACGCCGGAGCCATGTTCACCCTCGGGGAGACCGCCTCCGGCGCGGTGGTGATGGCCGCCTTCGGTCACCTGCTCGACCGCGCTGTGCCGCTCGCCGTCCGGGCGGAGATCGCGTACCGGAAGGTGGCCATGGGGCCGGTGCTGGCCACCGCTCGGCTGGTGCGCCCGCCGGCCGAGGTGATCGCCGAGTTGGACGCCGGGCAGCGACCCGAGTTCAACGTCCCGGTCGAGATCGGCACCGAGGACGGCACCCCGACCTCGGCCATGACGGTGGTCTGGACGCTGCGCGCGAAACGCTGAGCCTGCGGACGTCCCCGGCGCAAAGCCGGTTTGCCGGGGCGGCCGGATGGATAGATTCGACCTTGTGCTGGGTTTACCCGATCACGTGACCGCCTGCCTCTTCGATCTGGACGGTGTGCTGACGCAGACCGCCCGGGTGCACAACGCCGCCTGGAAGGAGACCTTCGACGCCTACCTGGCGCGGCGGTCCGCGACCACCGGCGAGCCGTTCCGGCCCTTCGATTCCGGGCCGGACTACCAGCGGTACGTGGACGGCCGGCCCCGGGCCGACGGGGTCCGCACCTTCCTCGCCTCCCGCGGGATCGTGCTGCCCGAAGGGAGCCTCGACGACCCGCCGGACGCGGACACCGTCCAGGGGATCAGCAACCGGAAGAACGCCATCCTGCTGGACCGCATCCACCGCGACGGGGTCGACGTCTACCCGGGTTCGGTGACGTACCTACGGGCGGCGGTCGCCGCCGGGCTGCGCCGGGCGGTCGTCTCAGCCAGCGCCAACTGCCGCGACGTGGTGGCCTCGGCGGGCTTGGAACCGATGTTGGAGGCCCGGGTCGACGGCCAGGTGACCCAGGCCGAAGGGCTGCGCGGCAAGCCGTACCCGGACACCTTCCTGGCCGGCGCGGCGCTGCTCGGCGTCGCACCCGCCAACGCCGCCGTCTTCGAGGACGCCCTCGCCGGGGTGGCCGCCGGCAGAGCCGGCAGCTTCGGCTACGTCATCGGCGTCGACCGGGTCGGCCAGGCCGACGAGCTGCGCGCCAACGGCGCCGACATCGTGGTGACCGACCTCGCCGACCTGCTCAAGGGCGCGGCATGATCCGCGAACGCGCCTATCCGGTCGAACCCTGGCACGTCCGGGAGACCCGGCTGGACATGGACGTGCTGGCCCAGTCCGAGTCGGTCTTCGCGCTCTCCAACGGCCACATCGGACTACGCGGCAACCTCGACGAGGGCGAGCCGCACGGTCTGCCCGGCACCTACCTCAACTCCTTCTACGAGCTGCGCCCGCTGCCGTACGCGGAGGCCGGCTTCGGCTTCCCGGAGTCCGGGCAGACCATCGTCAACGTCACCAACGGCAAACTGATCCGGTTGCTGGTCGACGACGAGCCGCTCGACGTCCGGTACGGCACACTCCTCAGCCACGAACGCGTCCTCGACCTACGCGGCGGCACCCTCTATCGGGAGATGCACTGGCGGTCCCCGGCCGGCCGGGAGGTCAAGGTACGCAGCACCCGGCTCGTCTCGTTCACCCAGCGCTCGGTCGCCGCGATCGACTACGAGGTCGAGGCGGTGCACGGGCCACTGCGACTGATCCTCCAGTCCGAGCTGGTGGCCAACGAGACCTTGCCGGCGCAGAGCCGCGATCCCCGGGTCGCCGCCGTGCTGGAGTCGCCGTTGCAGGCCGAGGAGGAGCTGACCACCGACGACGGCGGGCTGCTCATCCACCGCACCAAGGTCAGCGCGCTGCGGGTGGCCGCGTCGATGGGGCACGAGGTGCACGCGCCCACCAAGGCCACCATCGAGTCCGAGGGGTACCAGGACTGGGTTCGCACCACGATCGGGTGCGTGCTCGAACCGGGCGAGAAGCTGCGGGTGGTCAAGTACCTCGCGTACGGCTGGTCGAGCCGGCGGTCCCTGCCGGCACTGCGCGACCAGGTCGGCGCCGCGCTCGCCGGTGCCCAACTGGACGGCTGGGACGGGCTGTGCCGGGAACAGCGCAGGTACCTCGACGAGTTCTGGGAGGCCGCCGACGTCCGGGTCGAGGGCGACCCGGAGGTGCAGCAGGCGGTCCGCTTCGGGCTGTTCCACGTGCTGCAGGCCGGGGCCCGCGCCGAGCGGCGGCCGATCGCGGCGAAGGGCCTGACCGGCCCGGGGTACGACGGGCACGCGTTCTGGGACACCGAGACGTTCGTGCTGCCGGTGCTCACCTACACCCAGCCGAGCGCGGTCCGCGACGCGCTGCACTGGCGGCACGCCACCCTGGCCCAGGCGCAGGAGCGGGCCCGGACGTTGAACCTGCGCGGCGCGGCGTTCCCGTGGCGCACCATCGAGGGGCCGGAGTCGTCGGCGTACTGGCCGGCGGGGACCGCCGCGTTCCACATCGCCGCCGACATCGCCGAGGCGCTGCGCCGGTACGTGCTGGTCACCGGGGACGTCCAACTGGAACGGGAGATCGGCCTGGAGCTGCTGGTCGAGACGGCCCGGCTGTGGCGTTCCCTCGGCCACCACGACCGCCACGGCCGCTTCCACATCGACGGGGTGACCGGCCCGGACGAGTACACCGCGGTCAAGAACGACAACATCTACACCAACCTGATGGCGCAGCGGAACCTGATCACCGCCGCCGAGTGCGTGATGCGTCACCGGGACGAGGCGCTCCATCTCGGGGTCACCGACGAGGAGGCCGCCGGGTGGCGGGACGCGGCGAACTCCATGTTCGTCCCGTACGACGCGGGTCTGGACGTGCACCAGCAGGTGGAGGGCTTCACCCGCCTGCAGGAGTGGGACTTCGAGCACACCCCGCCGGAGAAGTACCCGCTGCTGCTGCATTACCCGTACTTCGACCTGTACCGCAAGCAGGTGATCAAGCAGGCTGATCTGGTGCTGGCCATGCACTGGCGGGGTGACGCCTTCACCTCCGACGAGAAGCTGCGCAACTTCCTGTACTACGAGCGGCGTACCGTCCGGGACTCGTCGCTGTCGGCCTGCACCCAGGCGGTGATCGCCGCGGAGGTTGGCTATCCCGAGCTGGCGCACCGCTACCTGCGGGAGGCCGCGCTGATGGACCTGCACGACCTCAACGAGAACACCCGGGACGGCGTGCACATGGCCTCGCTGGCCGGGGCGTGGATCGCGCTGGTCGCCGGGTTCGGTGGCCTGCGCGACCACGACGGGACGCTGACCTTCGCCCCCCGGCTGTCCAGCCGGTTGAGCCGCCTGGACTTCTCGGTGCAGTGGCGGGGGATGCGGCTGCGGGTGGACATCCGGCCGCACCAGGTCACGTACTCGCTGCGCGACGGCGGCCCCGACGCGGTGGTCGAGCTGCGCCACCACGGTGAGCAGGTGTGGGTGACCGCCGGCCAGCCGGTCACCGTCCCCGTGCCGACCCTGTCCCCGCCCGATCCGGTCCCCGAGCAAGCCCCCGGCCGCGCGCCCCTGCTGCGTCTTCCGGAGGACGAGGGCTGACTCAGGGGTTGGCCGTCAGAACTGGCGGCCGTTGGAGGGGCGACCGGCGGCGTCGCGGGGTGCCATCGCGCGGGGGTCGTCGGCGGTACGGGCCTGCGCCGCCTCGTCCGCCCAGTCCCGGCCGCGCTCGGCGTCCTGTTCGCGCCGTTCCTGCTCGACGTCGCCGGTCTGCTGCTTCCGCTTCGCCATCGGAGGTCCTCGCGATCTGTCGGGGCGCGACTGCGCCGGGTGCCGGGTCACCGCTGGCCTTCCCGATCGCCCCGGCGACAAACGGCACCGGCGCATCCCGGAGCCGCCCGGCCCGGCCTGGTCGCCCCCGCCCGGGTGAGGAGAGGCCCGCACGCGGGTACCCGCACCGGACGCCCCCGCCCCGGCAGCGGGCGCCGACGCGAGGAGGACGCTGATGGGTACGCGTGGACAGGTGAACATCCTGGTCGGTACGGCCGGGTTGCCGGCCGACATCGACGGGCCGGACGACGCGACGGGCCTGGTGCTCTTCGCCCACGGCAGCGGCAGTTCCCGGCACAGCCCGCGCAACGTGGCGGTGGCCCGGGTGCTCCAGCAGCGAGGGCTGGCGACCGTGCTGGTGGACCTGCTCACGCCCGACGAGGACGCCCTCGACGCGGTCACCGCCGAGCTGCGTTTCGACATCGGCCTGCTCGCCGACCGGCTCGCCGGGATCGTCGACTGGCTGGGTACCGAGCCGTCGCTGGGCCGGCTGCCGGTGGGTCTGTTCGGCGCGAGCACCGGAGCGGCGGCGGCACTGGTGGCGGCGGCGGCCCGTCCCGATCGGGTGGCGGCGGTGGTGTCCCGGGGCGGCCGTCCGGACCTGGCCGGTTCGGCGCTGTCGGCGGTCCGCGCGCCGACGCTGATGCTGGTCGGCGGCCTCGACGAGCAGGTGATCACGCTGAACGAGCAGGCGGCCGGGCAGTTGGCCGCACCGCACGAACTGCGGATCGTGCCCGGGGCCACCCACCTCTTCGAGGAACCCGGCACCCTGGAGCAGGTCGCCGCCGCGGCCGGCGACTGGTTCTGCACCCACCTGCCGGTCCCGGCCTGACCGGGGTGAGCGGTCAGGCCGGTGCGGGCGGCGGGGTGTCCGTGGCGGCCTCGGCCGTGGCTCGCCGCTCACGATGGCGTTGCACGGTGTCGACCACCCGGTAGGTGACCGCCGCGATCGGCACCGACACGAACGCCCCCGCGATCCCGGCGACCAGGGTGCCGGCGGCCACCACCACCAGGATCACCGCCGGATGCAGCCGGACCTGCCGCTTCATGACCAGCGGCTCCAGCAGGTTGCCCTCGATCTGCTGGACGGCGATCACCGCCGCCAGCACCAGCAGCGCGGTGGTGGGTCCCTTCGCGGCCAGCGCGACCAGCACGGCCACCGCGCCGGCCACCGTGGCCCCGACGATCGGCACGAATCCGCCGAAGAACGTGATCAGGGCCAGCGGCAGGGCCAACGGCACGCCGAGCAGCACCAGGGCGAGGCCGATCCCCATCGCGTCGATCGCCGCGATGATCATCGTGCCCCGGGTGTACCCGCCGAGCGTCCGCCAGCCCACCCGGCCCGCCTCGGCGGTCACCTCGCGGTTCGGGCCGGTCATTCGGCGCAGCACCCACTGCCACATCGAGCGCCCGTCCTTGAGCAGGAAGAACAGCAACACCAGGGCGAGTAGGGCCGAGCCGGCCACCTCGGCGACCGTACGCGCTCCGCCCACCGGATCGAAACCGCCGCCGAGGCCCGAGGTCACCTGCCGAAGCAGCCGGTCCAGCTGGGCCTCGGTGACCGGCAGGGTGGCGGTGACGAAGTCACGGCTGCGCTGCAGACCCTGGTCCAGCTGCTCGGTCAACTCGCCGAACTGGGCGGCGGTCAGGTTCCACACCAGCGCGCCGACCCCGACCAGGACGCCGAGCAGCAGCAGGATCGACAGCAGCGCGGCCAGCGCCGCCGGAACCCGCAGTCGGCGCAGCCCGCGCAGCACCGGGTCCAGCAACGCGGCCAGGAAGAGCGTCACCGCCAGCGCGACGGCCAACGGCGCCAGCAGCGTGGCCACCCGGCCCAGCAGGTACAACCCCGTCACCACGATCACCAGGCAGGCGCTCCACACCACGGCGGTGCGGACCAGCCAGGGCAGCGCCGCCCAGGTCTGCCGGGGGCCGGTCCGGGCTTGCGCCGCCGTCTTCTCGGGCGTACGCCCGTCACCGTCCTCGACCACGTCGGCCTCCTCGTTCTCCGCGGATCGATACCCGAGGGGCACCCGCGCGACACCCGCCGCGGCGGGTGGGCTCCCGCCGTCTCCGCGCGGCGTTTGCCCCACCCCGGCCCGGGGAAGGCGGGATACGACGAGACGAGGAGGACGCCGTGAGTGACTTCATGGACAAGGCCGAGGACTTCGCCGACAAGCACGACAAGCAGGTCGACCAGGGCCTGGACAAGGCCGGCGACTACGCCGACCGGCGCACCGAGGGCAGGTACGACGAGCAGATCGACAAGGGCGTCGACATGGCGCAGGCGCGCACCGGTGAGGGCGATCAGGGGCGCTGAGGCGCGTACGTTCACAGCCGGGTCCGCCGTCGTGGCGGGCCCGGCCGCGACGTGTCCGGGCGCGACGGGGTGGCCAGCATCGACCGCTCTCGCTACGATCCGCAGTCGGGACATGACTCGATCGAGGGTCGTGTCACCCAGCGGACCGGCCTGCCGGCGCGGCGGGCCGTCGACGAGAGGGAGCCACCCCCGGTGACCGACACTTCGCAGGCCACGACGCCGCAACGCTACCCGTTCAGCGCTCCGCACCGGCTCGACGTCGACCCCCGGTACGCCCAACTGCGCCGGGAGGAGCCGCTGATCCGGATCCGGCTGCCGTTCGGTGAGCCCGCCTGGCTCGCCACCCGGTACGCCGACGTGCGGACGGTGCTGGCCGACCCCCGGTTCAGCCGGGCCGCCTCGGTGGGCCGGGACCAGCCCCGCAACACTCCCCTCCAGCCAGACGAGGGCATCCTCGCGATGGACCCGCCGGAACACACCCGGCTGCGCCGCCTCGTGGCGAAGGCGTTCACCGCCCGGCGGGTGGAGGAGTTGCGTCCCCGTACCCGGGCGGTCGCCGAGGAACTCGTCGACGGGATGCTCGCCGCCGGGCCGCCCGCCGACCTGGTCGCCCACCTGGCCACTCCGCTGCCGATCCGGGTCATCTGCGACCTGCTCGGCGTGCCGGTGGCCGACCAGGACCGCTTCCGCACGTGGTCGGAGGCGATCGTTTCGACCACCTCACTCAGCCCGGACACGATCAGGAGCTACGTCGACCAGCTCATGGGCTACATGGCGGGGCTGATCGCGCAGCGGCGGGTGACCCCGACCGACGACCTGATCGGCGCGATGGTCCGGGCCCGGGACGAGAACGCCGACCGGCTCACCGAGGAGGAGGTCGTCCAGCTCGCCGCCGGTCTGCTCGCCGCCGGGCACGAGACCACCGTGACCCAGATCCCGAACATGGTGTACGTCCTGCTGACCGAGGAGGGCGGCTGGGAGCGGCTGCGCGCCGAGCCGGACCTGGTGCCGAAGGCGGTGGAGGAGCTGATGCGGTTCATCCCGCTCGGCGCGACCGCCGCCTTTCCCCGCTACGCCGTTGAGGACGTCGAGCTGGGCGGGGTGCTGGTCCGGGCGGGTGAGCCGGTGGTCGTCTCGGTGCACTCGGCCAACCGGGACGAGAGCGTCTTCACCGACCCCGAGCGGCTCGACCTGGGCCGGGAGGTCAACCCGCACCTGGGCTTCGGGCACGGCGTGCACCACTGCATCGGGGCCCAGCTCGCCCGGATGGAACTCCAGGTGGTGTTGGAGACGCTGCTGCGGCGTACCCCGGGGCTGCGGTTGGCCGTGCCGCCGTCCGAGCTGACCTGGAAGAGCGGTCTGCTGGTCCGAGGGCTGACCGCGATGCCGGTGCGGTGGTGACGACGGGTGCGGCGGGGGGCGAGCAGGTGAGCCAGGAGGAGTCGGGCCGGTGGCGGGTGTTCGTCGATTCGACGAGGTGTATCGGGTCGGGGATCTGCGCGGGTGCCGCACCGACCCATTTCGTGGTGGTGGACGGGCTGTCGCGTCCGGTCGAGGAACGGATCGATCCGGTGGATGCCGTGCTCGACGCCGCCGAGTCCTGCCCGATGGAGGCGATCATCGTGTCCGACGTGGAGGGCGGCCGGATCGCACCCGAGCCGTGAACCGACGACGGCCACGTCCCACCGAGGGCGCGGCCGTCGTACCGGAGTCAGTGCTGCTTCTCGTGTAGCGCGGCCATCGAGGTGGGCCGGCCGCTGAGCGCGTCGCGCATCCGGTCGACCAGGCCGGCCCCCGGGGCGAGTAGCTTGTTCGCCGGTGGGTGGTCCGGCGCGGCCGGATGCGGCCGGGTCGGCGCCATCTTCTTCGCCGCCGTCACCTTGCCGGCCAGCTCGACCAGTTCCTCCCGGGCCACTGCCGCCCGCAGCCGCGGGAAGAGATCCGACTCCTCGTCCTGCACGTGGTGGCGGATCGTGCGGGTCAGCTTGGCCAGCAGCTCGTCGAAGCGGCTGTCGGACGGGTCCAACGACTCCAGCTCCTTCATGGTCCGCTCGGCCTCGGCGTGCTCGGAGATCTCGTGTTCGGCGATCCGGTCGCCGTCCGGCAGCGCCTTACGGGCGGCCGGGTAGACGTACGCCTCCTCGGCGACGGAGTGCCGGACCAGTTCGGCGATGACCACGTCGGCCAACTGACGACGGCGCTTGGGCGTGCCCTGCCGGCTCTCCAGCTCGACGAAGATCGCCTCCACCTCCCGATGGTCGGCCGTCAGGACGTCGACGACGTCCCGTTCGGTGCTCTCGTGATGGCTCATGCGGGTCCTCCCTACCGGATGTTCGGACGGTTCGGCTCTGTCGCCCTCGTACCCGGTGCCGGACCGATGAATCACTCCGTGCCCGGTTTGTCGCGTGGGCCGGCCTCCCGCTCGGGGAGGCCGGCCCGCATCGGTGCGTCGGAATCAGGAGCTGTAACCGCGCCCCGCGATCCAGTTCGCCAGCTCGGCGATGCCCATCCAGTACTCCGGGGCGTCCGGCGCCCCCGGATCGGCGATCCTGACCGTCTCGCCGTCGTCCTTGTACTCCACCACGGTCAGATAGTGACCGGCGTAGCTGTGCGTCACCCCGTCCACGTCGAGGGCGCTGCCGCGAATGTTGGCGACGACCGGCCGGTCGGCGTCCACCGCGGCCAGGACGTCGGCGCGCAGCCGCTCGACCTGCTCATCCGACGCCACGTCGGCGCTGATCTCGGTGGTCTTGTACGTGCCACCGGTGTACTCGTTGAGCACCCGGGTGATGTCCAGGGCCGAGTCGGTGCCGGCTTCCGTGGTGCCGAGCTTCTCGGCCAGCTCGTCCTGGCTGACCGCCTTGCCGGCTGCCGACAGGGCGATCCGGGTCGACGCCGGGCCGCAGTAGTAGAAGTTCGGCTGCGCCTGGTACTCGTGCCCGACGCGGTGCGCGCCCCGGCCCTTCTCGGACACCAGCGCCGCGGCCGCCTTCTCGGCCGGCGTGGCCTGCGCCGCCAGGGCGGGGCCGGCGATGCCGCCACCCGCCATGATCAGGCCGGCGACGGAGAGCATGCTGTTGCGGACGTTCGAGTTCATGTCGAAGCTCCGTTCGGGGGTGCCGTCCGGTCGGGGGGACACGGACGTGGCCACCGCGGTGGCGCTCGGATCAGGGGAATCGGGCCTGGGCCCGGCGACGACCGGGCGGTTCGCGCCCCGGCCGCTCGGATCCGCAACGACCGGCGGACCCGGAGCATTCCAGCCCTGTCACCCGCCGGTGTGTGCGGTCGTACCCAGGATGTAACCGACCCGGGTCGACCGGGATTCCGTCGTACCGGTGCG
This sequence comes from Micromonospora sp. KC721, assembly GCF_004348355.1. Lineage (NCBI taxonomy): Bacteria > Bacillati > Actinomycetota > Actinomycetes > Micromonosporales > Micromonosporaceae > Micromonospora > Micromonospora sp. KC721. The sequence continues at coordinate 19,836 of NZ_SMJY01000099.1, forward strand.
CCGGTGACCTGGCAAACGGACAACCCGCCCGACACCTCGCGTCGACGTCGTCGACGGCGGTACGGGGCGGGTTGGGGTCGGCCGGGTCAACCCGGCACGATGCCGGACCGGTCGGTCTGGGCGCGGTCGCGGTCGCGGTCGGTGGCAGGGTGCGGTGTCCAGCAGCCAGGACACCGCAACCTGCCGCATTCGGTGTGGATCACCGCGCGGCCGGTCCGGACGACAGGGTCAGTAGGCGGCGACGGCGGCCCGGCCACGGGCCACGGTCGGGGCGTCCCGGGTCGGTTCGGCCGCGGACCGGCCGGAATCCGGCAGCGGCAGCACCGACTCGACCTCCTCCTCGGGCTGCCGGTTCCGCGCCACGTACGCCTCGTCACGCAGGCTGCGGGCCGAGGCCACGGCCAGTTCGGCCGCCCGCCACGCCGCCCGCTCCCGCTCCACGGCCACCCGGTGCCGCTCGGCCAGGTTGTTCCGGGCCGCCTGGCGCAGCAACAGCTCCTGCTCCACCGGGTGCCGCCGCGGATCCCACCCGTTGCGGTGCGCGAAGACGTCGCTCAGCTGCTCGACGGAGATCTCCTTACGCCAGTACGCGTCCAACGCCGTCCGGTGCAGGAACCGCTCACGGTCGGCGTACTCGGACGGGGTCTGCGCGGTCTGCGGCAGGGGCATCGCTGCGGCGGCCGACAGCCGGCGGACGTCCGCCTCAGCCGTCTCGTACGCCGCCCACGCCGCCTCGACCTCCTCCTGCGCGGCCAACCACTCGGCCCGCCGCCGCGCGGCGGTGGCCCCGGCACGCTCGGCCGCCACGGCCACCTCGTCGGCGTACCGGATGCGTTCCCGCTCCTCCTCGGCCAGTTCGAGGTGGCTGGGCATCGCGGCCTGCCGGATCCGGCCGGCCACGGTGGAGCGCAGCCAGTCGGGACGGGCGACCAGAGCCCCGACGGCGACGGCGACGACGACGAGCAGCGCCAGCCAGATCACGGCGGCGGCGGGAACGTCGAGCAGGACGGAGGAGAAGACGGTCTGCATCACCAGCACCTCACGGCGGGAACGATGTGGACTTCACGAGCGGACACCCGGTGGCGGGCGGGGAGGACGCGCCCGGCGTACCCGTCGACGACCGCACGACGGCGGTGGTCGGCAGCGGGCGGACGCCGGAGGCGGTCAGCTCCGGGGCGGGCCGCGCCGGCCGGTGGCGTCCCGGACCGGGTCCGTCGTCGCCGCCGGGGCCGTGCGGGCCGACGGCTCCCCGGTGCGGGCGGCGTCGCGCCGGGCCGGGAACGGCCGGGCGGCGGGAAGATCGGCGACCTGTTCGTCGGCGGCTCCGGCGACCGTGGCGGTCGACGCCTCGGCCGCTCGGGCGGACGCCCCGTTCCAGGCCGGTGGGTTCGCAGCCACCGGCGCGGCGGCGGCCGGGGTCACCAGCGCGGCGACCGGGCCGGTGAGCGGGGGGACAGCGCCGACGCCGACGGCGAGCACCAGGGAGGCCACCGCCAGCCGGGTGAGGTCACGCAGCGCGCGTAGCATCGCCCCGATCGGGTGGGCGGTCGCTACGGTCGGCACCGTTTCAACCTAGCGCCACTTCGAGGCCCGCGCAGCGGGAAGGAAGGCCGGGTCGGGTGACCCGGGCCACGGTGTGCGGTGTGGACGGAACGCTTCCCGCGACCGGAGCCGGCGTCGACGGCGGAGAACGGCGGCGGCCCGCCCCGAGCGAATCGGGACGGGCCGCCATCGTCGTCACCGGTCGGTCACCGGTCGCCGCCGAGCACCGGCGGCGCGGTGCTGCCGCCGTCGCCCCACACCATCTCGTCCTCGGTGAGCCACGTCATCCGTTCGTCGGTCGCGTCCTCGCCGTGCTGACCCCGACCGCCGATCACGCCACCGCGGCCGGCCGTGCCGAGCTGGCCGGAGGCCAGCCGGCCGGTGCCCGCGGCGGAACGGTTCTCCATGCCGGTCGGAACACCGCCGCGACCGGCCGTCGCGGACCCCGCCCGGCCACCCGAGGAGGCCAGCGCGCCGGTGCCGAGC
>NZ_SMJY01000009.1:0-66011 GCF_004348355.1 Micromonospora sp. KC721
GACAGCCTGTCCGGGGGCGGGCGGGGCGGTGTCCCCACCGGGCGGCGTCACGATGAACGAGCTCTTGTCCGACGAGACCACTTTCCAGCCTTCCGGCACGGTGCTCACCTCGAAGCCGACCGGCTGGGTGCCGGTGTAGGCGACGAGTTGCAGGCGCGACGTGTTCGTCGACGTGCCGGGCCCTTCCGCGACCCTGGTCGGGGCGCCTCCGGTCCCGCCGATCTGGCCGGCACCCAACGCCACGGTGGCGACGAGGGCGACGGCCGCGCCGGAGAACGCGAGCCGCCGCTGCCGGCGGCGGGTCAGGGCACGGTGTCCCCGGGCCACGTCGGCGGTGACGACGTCCGGGCTGGTCTGGTCGGGCGTGACGGCATGCGGCAGGGTACGCAGGACGTCCATCACGTCTGGCATGTCAGTACTCCTTCAATTCATTCGGGTCAGGGGTTGGTTCAGGCGAAGTCGTGCACACGTGCGGGGAAGACCGCCCGTAGTCGTTCCAGCCCTCGGGCGCTCTGGCTCTTGACGTTGCCCTCGCTGCACCGCATCGCGGCGGCGGTCTCGGCGACGCTGAGCCCTTCGACGTACCGCAGCACCACCGCCGTTCGCATGCTCGTCGGCAGCGTGGCCAGCAACGCCAGCATCGTCGTCTCGTCCCCGCCCGGGGCCTCGACGGCGGCGACGTCGGGCAGCTGCGCCCGCACCTGCTCACGCCGACGGAACAGGCTGCGACGCTCGTCCGTCGCCGCATTCACGACGCACCGCCGTGCGTACGCATCCACCGTGTCCGGCCGCACCCTCGACCACGCCAGATAGATGCGGGTCAGTGCTGTCTGCACCACGTCCTCGGCCTTGGCCAGATCGCCGGAGACCAACAGTGTTGCCACGCGCACCAGGCCGGCACGCCGGGTCATCACGAACTCGGTGAACTCGCGATCCTGCTCGGAGGGCCGTCTCACAGGCCACCCACCTCTCCTTGTCCCCGCTTGCCACTCGGACACCTCTCTTACGAGAGAGACCGCGAGTCCGTTGCATGCTGGACGAAGAAGTTCAGCGTGGATCCCCCTGCCTCAGGGGTGAGGTGTGGTCAGTGAATGCCTGAATCAGTCGGCTACTTCGCGGCGCTGCCGAAGGCGCTCGACAGGTACGCCCGGGAGTCGGCGATGGCACCCTCGATGATCCGGGCCGCCTCGCGGGCCTCCTCCGGCCGGTGGTCGGCCTGCACCTGTAGCCGGAACCGCGACGAACCGGTCGGCGTCACCGGGAACTCCACCATGAACGCGAGCACTCCCCGGTCGAACAACAACCGGTTCGCGACACGGGCCAGCTTCTCGTTGCCGATCAGCAGCGGCACGATCGGTGACGGCTCGCCCATACAGGTCAGGCCGCGCGTGGTGAGTTCGTCGCGCAGAGCGTCGATGGCGGCGAAGAGCCGCCCGCGCAGCTCGTCGCCCTCGGGCGACCGGATGATCCGGGCCGCCTCCAGCACCACCGCGGTCTGCACCGGGGAGAGCGCGTTGGAGAAGAAGTGCGAGCCGCCGAACATCTTGATGTACTGCTTCAACGCCGGTGAGTTGGACGCGACGAACCCGCCGTTGGAACAGAACGTCTTCGAGAACGCCCCCATCACGATGTCGACGCTGCCGAGCAGGCCCTGCAGCCCCAGTACGCCGGTGCCACCCGGTCCCATCGAGCCCAGGTCGTGCGCGACGTCGACGAGCAGGGTGGCGTCGTACTCCCGGCAGACTCGTTGCAGGGTGACCAGGTCGGGCCAGTCGGCGTCGACCGAGAAGAGACCGTCGGTGACGACGAGGACGCCGTTACGGGTGTCCCGACTACGGATGTCGGCCAGGTGCTGGCGTACCGATTCGACGTTGAGGTGTTCGTAGCGCACCACGTTGCGGGTGGCCGCTCGGGCGCCCTGCTGCAGGCAGGAGTGGGCCAGCCGATCGATGAGGATGTGGTCCTCCTGGCGGACCAGGCCGACCACCGCGCCGAATCCGGCGGCCCACCCGGTCGGGAAGAGCGTCACGTGCTCGAGCCCGACCAGGTCACCGAGGGCCCTCTCCAACTCGTCGGAGATGCGGGTGTTACCGAGCACCATCGGCGAGCCGGCGCTGTGCGGACCGTAGTCGCGCATCGCCCGCTCGGCTGCCGTCCGGATCGCCGGATGAGTGTTGAACGACAGGTAGTCCTGGGAGTTGAAGTTGATGCCCCGGGTACGCCGACCGAGGTCGTTGGTGATCTCGGCGACGCTGCCCGGTGCCGCCTCCAACACGCGGGAGTACTGCCACGTCTCGGTCCGCCGGCGGGCGAGCACCCAGTCGTGGAAGTCCTCCGTGCGAGTCAGCAGGTTGCGGCCGGCCGGGCGGTAGAAGTCGTACGCGTTCTTGTCCAGCGCGTACTCCTCGTCGGGGTCGACGGGGTTGCGAAGGTGCGCCGGCTCCCACATCTCCTCAAGGTCGGCGACCACCTGGGCGAGTTCGTCGTCGGCGCCGTCGAGGCTCGCGAAGTCGTCCCACGGGATGTGGGTCGCCCAGTTGCGGATCATCTCGGACACCTCGGCCGCGGTACGGGCCATCGTCGTCACGTCGCCGCGTCGGGCCGCGCCGAGAATGATCTCGATGAGCTCGCCGTCTTCACGCTGGTCCAGACCAGTGGTCACGGTGTTGCCTCCCGGGGCAAGGTGTGTCAGGCGAAAAGGTTCTGCTGGTACATGCGGGACGTCGCGGCGAAGTCCTCGAAGATCGGGTAGCCGGCGGACGTTTCCTTCGCCGCGTCGTTGAGCAGGAACAGGTTCGATGCCTGGAAGAACTCCGAGACCGGCGCGACGTCGGCGTGGGTGGCGATGAATCGGTCGATCTCCTGCTGGTTGCCGCGCAGCGCGACGAACAGCTGCAGCTCGTCGTGCCGGTACGGACGCATCTCGGCGAGCGTGCAGACGTAGTCGTAGTAGGCCGCCGCGTCCTGGCCGCGGCGTCGCCTCTCGTACGACGCCATCGCCTCGTCGAACGACGCGTCGTCGGACAGCCAGCGGTCCAGCGCGGCGGAGGCCAGCTCGGCGTCCCGGAAGGCGTGTGTCATCCCGATCGCGGTGCACTGGTCTTTGAACGATTCAGCGTCGCCGACGAGCACCCAACCGGGTCCGTGCAGCGGCCGGAGGAACGCCGCCTGGTCGAGGGTGCCGTAGATGCGCTCCTCCCGGGTTCCCTGGGCGCGCACCAGCTCACCGAGTTCCGGGCTGACGAAGTCCAGCGCCCGCTGGTAGTTGCCGGGTACGTCGGCGCGGAACTCCCGCGACCACTCGCTCGGCCCCCACACCAGGACCATGTTCTGCTCGAAGTTGGTCGGTACGACAGCGCAGGCCAGCCGTCCGCGCCGGTGCAGCTGCGCGGTCTCGATGCTGAAGCCGGAGTAGTAGCTCCAGTAGGCGAAGGTGCACCGCGGGCGCTCGTCGAACTTGGGCAGCTGGAGGGTACGCGCCACGAACGAGTTCCGGCCGTCGGCACCGACGACGATCCGGGCCCGCTCCTCGACCGACCGCCCGTCGGAGGCGCGGCCCCGGATGCCGACGACTTGCCCGTCCTCGACGATCAGGTCACGCACGGTGAAGTTGGTGCGTACCTCGGCGCCGGCCTTGGCCGCCGCCTGGACCAGGATCTGGTCCAGCACGCTGCGCCGGATCGAGGCGTAGGTGCGCACCACTCCCGAACCGTCGCCATGCAGGTCGCGGAAGTAGGCTCGCAGCAGCTCCGCCGGGACCGAACCGGTCAACCGGATTCCGTCGTTGACCACGTCGATCTCGGTCTGCGCCGGGGTGACCGCCAGCACCTGCTCCAGCAGTCCCCACCGGTTCAGGTAGGACATTCCGTGCGGCCACAGAAAGTGCGTCGATATGACGTCGCTGGGAAACGATGAGCGGTCCACCACCAGCACCCGGTAACCACGCCGAGCGAGCAGCATCGCCGTGGACGCCCCCGAACAGCGGGCCCCGATCACGATCGCGTCGTACATCTTGTCGATCCTCCATCGGTTGGGCGCCCCGCCGGCCCTCCATGTTAGAGGCACCGGCGGGGCGTACCCCCCTGGCGCAAGAAGGGGCGCGAAGGGATCAAGTTCCCTATTACCGCAAGATGCCGATCTCCATGCCGCGTCGAATGCCAGCTATGTCGATCATCGATGGGTTATGCCGCTTCGGGTCGCGGCGGCACAAGGTGAGGCTGACCGAGGCAGAATCAGGGCTGGAAGGCCGCCGCGTTCTCGCGTACCCAGTCGGTGAACGTCCGTGCCGGGCGACCGGTGACCTGTTCGACGGTCGGCAGCACGGTGTAGCCGGCCTCGGGTGGGTTGGTGCGCATGGTGAGGAAGAACTCGATGTCCTCGTCGGAGTATCCCTCCGCACGCCACCGGGCGACGACCTCGTCGGTGGTCAACTCGACGTACCGGATTTCGCGGCCGAGCACCTGGCTGAGCTGTTCGATGCGCTCCGGTACGGTCAGCGCCTGCGGGCCGGTGAGCCAAAGGTCCCGCCCGGCGTGCCCGTCGGTGGTGAGCGCGACCGCCGCGACCGCGGCGATGTCGGCCTCGTGGATCAGCGCGCTCTTCGCGTCCGGGAACGCCTCGCGGACGACCCCTTCGGCGCGGATGCTCTCGGCCCACTCCAGCGTGTTGGACATGAATTCGACCGGCGACAGGTGGGTCCACTCCAGTCCGCTGGCCTCGACGGCCTCCTCCAGCGGGCCCTTGCTGATGTCACCGCGAAGAACGGTGACCCTGCGGATCCCCGCTCGCCGCGCCAGATCGACGATCCGGTCGGCCTCCTTGAGCGGGGCGTAGTCGTCGCCGAACGTGATGAGGTGGGCCGCGGTGACGCCGGCGAACGCGTCCACCAGGCTGTCGAGGTCGGTGAGGTTGCCGGCGGTCACGTCGACACCGTCGGGAAGGTTGGCCTCCGTCGGGCGGCGGGTCAGGGCGCGGACGGGATGTCCGGCGACTGCCAGCTGCGCGACGAGGTGGCGGCCCACGGTGCCGGTGGCTCCGGTCACGAGAATCGTCATACCGCCGACACTAGAAAGATCCGCGGTCAGATCCTGTCCGCGAATGCCTGACATGCTGTGAGCGTGTTGAACGTGTCGGCACGGTTGCTGCGGCTGCTGTCCCTGCTGCAGTCCCGGCGGGACTGGTCGGGCGGGGCGCTGGCGGAACGCCTCGACGTGAGCGCGCGCACGGTGCGTCGCGACGTCGACAAACTGCGGCTTCTCGGGTACCCGATCGAGGCGATCGGCGGCGTCGGCGGCGGATACCGGCTGGCGGCCGGCGCGGCGCTGCCGCCGCTGCTGCTCGACGACGACGAAGCGGTGGCCGTCGCCGTCAGCCTGCGGACGGCGGCGGCGCTGGCCGTCACCGGCATCGAGGAAACGTCGGTCCGCGCGCTGGCGAAGGTCGACCAGGTGTTGCCGGCACGACTGCGGCATCGGGTGAACGCCTTCGGCGCGGCGGTGGTGACGCTGCCGGCGTCCGGACCGACGGTGGATCCCACGATCCTGACCGCCGTGGCGGCGGCCGTGCGCGATCGTGAACGACTGCGCTTCGACTACGTCGCCCGCGACGGCTCGACATCTCGACGCGACGTGGAGCCGTACCGCATCGTCCACAGCGGACGCCGTTGGTACCTCTACGGTTGGGACGTCCAGGCGGCGGACTGGCGGACGTTCCGCGCCGACCGGCTGTCGCCGCGCGTGCCAGCCGGGCCCCGGTTCCGGCCACGACCGCTGCCGGCCGATGACGTCGCCGTCCACGTCGCCCTCGGCATGACGTCCCGGCAGTACCGGCACCAGGCGGTCCTGACCATGTACGCGCCGGCGGACGCGGTCGCCGAGGAGGTGCCGCCCACTCTGGGTGTGATCGAGCGGATCGACGAGCACACCTGCACGTTGCGGATCGGGTCGGACAACCTCGACCAGCTCGCCGTGTGGGTCGCCGCGTTCGGCTTCGAGTTCGCGGTGCGTGAACCGGCGGAGCTACGCGCACACGTCGACACGCTCGCCGCGCGCCTCGGCCGGGCCGCCTCCCGGCGCACAGCCCGGCCCGCGGTTCGCCCAGGTTCCGACCTCAGTTCCCCAGGCACTCGCGCAGTGTGACGGTGAGCCGGTTGGCACGTTCGTCGTCCACGCCGCCCATTTGACTGACCACATTGCTTGGACCTAGATCAGGAACACTGGTTGACTGGGTGTGACCTTGCAGCCGGACCGGGATTCGCCGAACGGAGTGCCGATGGCCCGTGAAGTTCTTCTCTTCCGCCGCGCCGTGAGCAAGGCTGCCGCCACGGTCGTGACCGTGCTACTCGTCGCCGTGCTCGGCCCCGCAGTCGACCCCACGCCCGCGAGCGCCGCGGCGCCATCGCGGGTGGAGGGTGTGCTGCCTGATGGCTCGACCTACGTGATGGACGTGCCGGCGAACTGGAACGGCACCGTGCTGCTCTACAGCCATGGCTACGTGCCCGACAACGTGGCGAACCCGGCCCGCAACGCGCCCAGCGACAACGTCCGCACCGCGTTGCTGGAGGCCGGATACGCGCAGATTGGCTCCTCGTACCCCGCAACCGGTTGGGTTGTGCAGGGGGCCCTGTCCGCTCAACTCGCCACGTTGGACAAGTTCGAGGCCCAGTTCGGCCCGGCCCGGCGAACGATCGCGTGGGGTACGTCCATGGGGGGCATGATCACCACCGGACTCGCCGAACGATTCAGCCACCGGTTCGACGGAACGGTGACCATGTGCGGACTCCAACAGGGTGCCGTAGCCAACTGGAACAACAATCTCGACACCCTCTTCGCCATCCGCGCCCTGCTGGCGGCGGGCTCGACCGCACCGTTGGTACGACTGCCCGGACAGGCCGCCGCGCTCGCCTCCACCGCCGAACTGACCGCCGCCCTCGACGCGGCACAGGCGACCCCGCAGGGCCGCGCCCGCATCGCGCTCGCCGCAGCGTTTCGCAACATCCCGGCATGGACCGACCCGGCTCGGCCGGAACCGGACGCGGACGACCACGACACCGCACAGCGCAACCAGTTCGAGGCGCTCCGCCAGTTCGTCAAGACGGGACTCACCTGGCGGCAGGAAGCCGAAGAACACGCCGGCGGCAACATGTCCTGGAACAGCGGCGTCGACTACGGCCGCATCTTCGTTCACTCCGCCAACCGACAGCAGGTCGAGCAGTTGTACGCGCGGTCAGGGCTGTCGCTGCGCGACGACCTGACCGCGCTGGCCGCCGCACCGCGCATCACCGCAGACCCGACAGCGGTCCGCTACATGATCCGAAACATCTCCTTCACCGGCCGGCTCACCACACCGATGATCAGCATCCACACCACCGGCGACCCGCTCGTCCCGGTACAGGCCGAAAAAGCCTACGCCGAAGCGGTCAGCGACGCCGGCCGCTCGCGGCTACTGCGCCAGGGATACGTCCACCGAGCCGGACACTGCACCTTCACCACCGGTGAGATGCTGGCGGCCGTTCACGCCCTCGATCACCGGATCAGCGCAGGGCAGTGGCCCGACATGTCCCCCGGCACGCTGAACCGACTCGCAGCGGACCTGGATCCCACGGCGACCCACGCCTACGCCCCCTACCGACCTGGCCCGTACCCCCGGCCCTTCCACCTGCGCCACTGACACCGACCACCGGTATCCCCGGCTGGCAGGCCCACGGACACCCTCGCGGTGGTGGTCGGTGGATCCGCTCCCCAGGAGGTCCGGGTGGTGCGGCCCAGCGTCGGTAGGAGGTTAGGAACCTCCACGAGAAGGTATAGGGCCGTATGGCGACGACGGGTCCGGCTCGAGGGATACCGGTGCGGGCCGGACAGCCAGGTGCGAGCCGGCCAGCCGAGCCGCCCAACATCCTGTTCATCCTGGCCGACGATCTGGGTTGGGCGGATCTCGGCTGTTACGGCTCGACGACGATCCGCACGCCGAACCTCGATCGACTGGCCGGGGAGGGCCTGCTGTTCCGCCACGGCTACGCGTGCACGCCGTGGTGCTCGCCGACCCGCATCGGGCTGTACACCGGGCGCTATCCGACCCGGTTGCCGGCGGGCCTGGAGGAGCCGCTGACCACGCACGCGGAGGGCAACGGGATTCCGGCCGAGCATCCGACCCTGTCGTCGTTGCTGCGGGCCGCGGGTTACCAGACGGCAATGTTCGGTAAGTGGCACTGCGGGTGGCTGCCCTGGTACAGCCCGCTGCGCATCGGTTTCCAGACCTTCTTCGGCAACTTCGACGGAGCGATCGACTACTTCGAGCACGTCAGCACAATGGGCGAGGCCGACCTGTACGAGGGGGAGACCCCGGTCGAGGAGGCCGGCTACTACACCTCCCTGATCTCCGAACGCGCGGCCGACTTCGTCGCCGCCGACCGCGACGGCCCCTTCTACGTCCAGCTCAACTACACCGCGCCGCACTGGCCGTGGGAGGGCCCAGGTGACCGGGAGGTCGGCGCGGAGATCCGGCGCAGGTTCAGCCAGCAGTCGGTGCCCACCCCGTTGATCCACCCTGACGGCGGCTCGCTGGCGAAGTACGCCGAGCTGGTCGAGGAGATGGACGCCGGCGTCGGGAAGGTGCTCGCCGCATTGGCCGACGCCGGCCGCGCCGACAACACCGTCGTTGTCTTCACCTCCGACAACGGCGGCGAGCGGTGGTCGAAGAACTGGCCGTTCGTGGGCGAGAAGGGCGATCTGGCCGAGGGTGGCATCCGGGTCCCGCTGATCCTGCGGTGGCCGGCGGCCGTCGCCGGCGGCCAGGTCATCGACCATCCGATCAACACCCTCGACCTGACCGCGACACTGGTCGACGCCGGCGGATCGGCACCGGACGAGGGCTTTCCGCTGGACGGGGTGGACCTGTTGCCGTGGCTGGTCGACGGCGCCGACTTCCCCGAGCACGACCTGTTCTGGCGTACCTCGAATCAGGGGGCGTTACGCCGCGGCCGGTTCAAGTACCTGTACGACCGTCGCGACCGGTCGGTACTGGGCAACTGGCCACGCCGAGAGGGCCCTTTCCACCTCCTCTACGACGTCTCGGTGGACGGCCGTGAGCAGGCGGACATCGCCGCCCGCCATCCCGACCTGCTGAACGACCTACGCGAGACGTGGGAGCGAACCGACGCGCAGTTGCTGCCCTACCCGGCGGGTCATCCAGGTGTGCCGCGGCCGGAGGCGAAGCCCGCGACCAGCGAGCCGGACTAGGGGCTGATCGGATGATGCGGGATGTTCTCTCCACGGTGGGAAACCTGGCGGTCCTGCTGTTCGCCGTGACCTCGATGCTCTCGGTGGGCTTCGCCTACTCGGTCAGGCAGATCCTCGGCCCGCTGCGTGACCTGGGGGCTCTGGCGCGGGCGCTATTGGCCAACTTCGTGCTGGTCCCCCTGCTCGCGCTCGGCATCCTGTGGCTCTGGCCGCTCGACCGTCCGCTGGAGGCGGGGCTGATCCTGGTGGCGATGTCCGCCGGCGCACCGTTCCTGGTCAAGTTGACGGCGGTAGCCCAGTCCGAGGTCAGCCTCAGCGCCACACTGCTGGTGCTGCTGCTGCCGGCCACCGTCGTGTACGCACCGATCGTGATACCCCAGGTGCTTCCCGAAGCGGAGGTCTCCGCCGGTGCTCTCGCGGTGCCGCTGCTGCTGACCATGCTCCTGCCGCTCGCCGCCGGCCTGCTGGCCCACAACCGTTGGCCCGCCCTGGCCCGGCGGTTGGCACCGATCGCCCGCCACTTTTCGACCGTCGCGTTGGTGGTGCTCGTCCTGGCCACCACACTGGCCAATATTCCGACGATCACCGACCTGTTCACCAAGGGAGCGATCGTGCCACCCCTGTTGGTGATCGCAGGTGGGTTCGTCATCGGCTACCTGCTCGGCGGAAAGGACCGTAACGCCCGTGAGGTACTCGGGCTCGGCACCGCGCAACGCAACATATCGGCCGCGACCGTGATGGCCACCCAGGGCTTCGACGCCGCCGAAACGGTCGTCATGGTGATCGCGACCTCACTGGCGGGCTTCGCGCTGCTCTTCCCCATCGCCGGGGTACTGCGCAAGCGGGAGCCCGTCGCCACGGCCCGAACTGGTTGAAGCGCAAGCAGGTGCGGTCGACGCCCCTACTCCACGGCTATCCGTACGGTCTGGACACCCTTGTCAACGGCGACGTCGAGAACACGAGGCCCTTCGCCGCGCGGGACCACGCTGATACTGCCGTCGCGTTCCAGGTAGGCGAGCCGCACGCGCGACAGGTCCGCCTCACTTCCCGTACCACGAAGGGCCTCGTCGAGATCCAGCCGGGATACGTGGCTCTTTCGCATCCCGGCACGGTTGAGGTGCCCGTCCTCGACAAGCAGGACCGGGCGGCCCTTGACGAGCGGGCCGAACCAGTCGAAGTGACAGGACACGGTCGCGATCAGCCGATGCAACATGATGAGCACGAAGCCGGCGAGCCAGACCGCGACGAGCCCCAGGCTGTTCGTGATGGCGCGGCTCATGACCGAACCGAACATGATCGCCACAACGAGGTCGAACGCCGTCGCCTTGCCGAACAGCCGCTTGTGCCCGAGCCGGACGATCGCCAGCGCCACCACGAAGGTCGACACCGCCCGCAGCGCCATCTGACCGGGGTTGAGTTCCTCCGCACCGATGCCGAGCAGGGACTCCAGCAGACTCGTCACCCAATCCACCACTCAAGTCCCTACCCATAACCATAGAAATACGACATTAGGAGCATACGGCAGCACCGTCGGATCACAGCGCAGCCGCTGCACCAGTGGCGGTGCCCGACATGTCGGGCACCGCCACTGCGGCGCACTGGGACAGGTCCGCCACCTGGCCACTACGCGGCGGCGTCCTCCAGCAGCCGCAACGCGAGCTGCTGCAGCTCGGGGCCGGCCTTCTCCGGACTACCGGTGTCGAACGGCGGATCCGGATCGTACTCAACCGCCAGTTGCAGCGCCTGCGCAGTTCTTTCGTCGACCAGCTTGGCGGCCAGGTGCAGGGCCATGTCGATACCAGCCGACACCCCCGCCGCCGTGATGATCTTCCCGGATTCCACGAACCGGCCCGGTGTGTAAACCGCACCGAACGTCGACTCCATATAGGACCGCGACGCCCAGTACGTGGTGGCCGGTATCCCGCGCAGCAGCCCGGCCGCGCCGAGGATCAACACACCCGTACAGACGGACACCGTCCACGTGCTCCGCTCGTGCAACCGGCGCACCCAGTCGACCGTCTCGGCGTCCTCCATGGCCGCGATCACGCCACGGTTGCCAGCGCCCGGGACCAGGAGCACGTCCGCGTGCCGCACCTGCCGCAGCGCCCGGTCGGCGACCAGCCCGAGCACACCGGTGTCGGTACGTACCGGCCCGACCCGCTTCGCCACCGTCACCACCGACGCGCCTGGCACCCGAGACAGCACCTCGTACGGCCCAACCGCGTCCAACGCGGTGATCCCGTCGTACAGCAGGATCGCCACCCGCGGCCCACGCGACCCGGGCCCCGCCACGGCCGGCTCGGGCAGTCCCGTGGCGGCCAGACCCGCCCCGGCACCACCGAACGCCGCAGCCTTCAACAACGCACGTCGACCACCATCGGCCATACTGGCCTCCTTCAGATGACAACCTGACCTCAGGTAGTCGGCGGGGAACCCGTTCCAGTTCCCGACGGGTGAGAAACCCCTGCCGCCCGGGACTTCCGGCCGACAACGAGTGGGGGCAGGCGACCGGCGGTGGTCAGCTGACCCGGCGATGGATTCGCCCCAGGCCGACGGCCGCGAGCAGTGCGGTCAGACCGAGGTACAGCGTCAGTTCGATCCATTGGAAGGGCCAGAAGCGCTGGTTGGGCTGGTAGGCCAGGGTGACGTGAAGGTCGAGGTCGCCGAGGCATACCGCGGTGTCGCCGAACGTGCCGGAGGCGCCGGTCTTCGGGGCGTTGTCGAGGCATTCGTTGAAGGCGGCGTCGGACAGCTGCCGGCCGTCAGGTGTCAGGAGTCGGCTTGTTTCCGTGATCCAGGCGTCCGGCAGCTCCAATCCCCCGATAGCCGCTCCGCCGGTGATGCTGCCCAGTGATCGGGCCCGGTTGATGGCGTCGGCCGTCATCTGGACGGTGGTTCGCTCGGCGGGCAGGTAGTGGGGGCGCAGCAGGTTGGGTACGGCGAGCTGGACTGCGATCACGGCCAGGAACACCATTGCCATCGCTGGCAGGGTGCGGCGGACCAGCAGCCCGGTGATGGCGCCGAAGGTGAAGCCGAAAGCGGCATACCCGATGGGCGCGATACCGCGCGCGCCGAACAGCACCGCGCTGAAGCGGTCGCCGGTCACCTGGTCGACCGGGGCCGCCGCCCACGTCAACAGGGCGCTGAGGATACCGGCGACGGCCATGCCGACCAGGCCGAGCACGGTCAGCTTGACCGCGAGCCAGTAGCGGCGTGGCACGCTCTGGTTCCATACCAGACGATGGGTGCCCGTCTCCAGCTCCCGGGCGATGAGCGGCGCTCCCCAGAACGCGCCGATGAGCGCGGGTACCAGGCCGAAACCAGCGGCCAGGAACAGCATCGTCTGCCCGTACTGGCTCGGCAGCTGAGACGTCTCGCGGACGGCGCGGATGGCCCCGCCGAGGCGCACCAGGTAGCTGGCGGCGAGGACCAGCAGGAGCGCTCCGACGAGCGCCTGGCCACGGAACTGCCGCAGGGTCATCCTGATCATCGCGGCACCGCCGCAGTCGCCCGGGGTGCGGCAACCGTCCGGGCGGCCCGCGACATGTAGGCGAGGGCCAGCTCCTCGAGCGTGACCGGTTCGGCGTTCCCAACCGGTACCGCCGCACCGACCCGGACCAGAACGCTGCCGTGCTCCGCCCAGATGACCTCGACCCCGGCCATCGTGGCCGGATGGCCGGCGATCCGGCGGTGCGAGGCGAGCAGCTTCCGGACCGGACCGGCGACCTGGATGCGCGAGTCGCAGAGTACGACGAGGTAGTCACAGACCTGCTCGACGTCGCTCAGCAGGTGCGAGGAGAGAATGGCCGTGGCGCCGAGTTCGCCCACGAACTCCAGGACACTGCGCATGAATCCCTTGCGCGCCAGGGGGTCCAGCGCGGCGGCGGGCTCGTCGAAGATGAGCAGCTCGGGTCGCTTCGCTGCGGCGATGGTCAAGGCGAGCTGCGCGCGCTGGCCGCCGGAGAGTCGGCCCGCCTTCTGCTCGGGGTCCAGGCCGACCTCCGCGATCCGCCGCTTGGCCAACGCCGGGTCCCAGGACGGGTTCAGCCACGCACCCATTTTCAGGTGGTCGGCGACGCTGAACGAGGCGTACACCGGGGTGTCCTGGGCGACGAAGCCGACCCGGGCCAGGTGCGTCGCGTTGGCCGCCGGTCGGGATCCGAGAACGGACAACGTGCCCGAGGTCGGTCGGATCAGGCCGCTGGCCAGTTGCAGGAGGGTGGACTTGCCGGCGCCGTTCGGGCCGACCAACCCGACGATGTGCCCCCGCGGAATCGCCAGTTCACAGTCGGTCAACGCAGCACGGCGGCCGTACCGTTTGGTCAGCCGTTCGGCGTGCAGGACGAGTGGTGTTCGCATTGGCTCATCCTGCGAACGGTTGGCGGCCCGGGCATCGGTCCGAAGCAGGGTCGGGTACCGCCGGCAGCCCTACTTTTGACCGGTTCGCATGCGTCCGCGATTTCATAGGTTCGCGGCATGAACCTGACACATCGATCGGCGATGAACGCCTTACTGGGGCTGGTTCTCGTCACCGTGAGCGTGCTCACGGCGTACGTGATCGCGGGCAGGTGGGGCGGCCTCTACTGGCTGTTCGACTGTCTCGCCGGGGCGGCAGGGGCGCCCGCGCTACTGCGCCGGCCGCAGCGGATCTGGCCGGCCGTGCGGGGCCTCGCGGTCGCGGAGACCGTGATGAACATGGTCACCTGGCTGGTCGCCATGGCGCTCGGAATCACCCTGCGCGTAGCCGCACGGGCCTCGTAGCTTGAACACGATGAACATCTGGAACCGGCTGTCCGGGATTGCGGCCACAGCGGGACTCGCCGTGGTTTTCCTCGTCGCCGTCGTCGTCGAAGCCGCGGCGATCGCCCAGACCTGGGGCGCCCGGCACTGGCTCGCCGGTGGTACGGCCGCCGTCGTGGTCTGTGTGCTGGCGCTGGTACGCCGGCGGCAGCGGACATGGGCGGCGGTCGCCGGTCTGGTGATCGCTGGACTGGCCATCGCGGCGGCCCGGGTGTTTCACCTTCCGGCCGAGCCGGGACCGGCCATGGCGCTGGCGCTCGCCGTCCTCGTGGGGTCGGCGGTACGCGCGCTACCTCCCGTACCGGCTGGTGCGCTCGCCGCCGGCGGGCTCACGGTGGTCGGCGGCGCCCTTCTCGCCGCCCGACCGGAGTCCGGGGGGTCGCTGGGAGTCGTGGCAATGAACGCCGTGGCCTGGCTCAGCGCTGTCACGGCGGGGCTGGCGCTGCGGTCGCAGGACGACCGGGCGGCGGCCACCGCCGAGACCGTACGCCGGGACGAGCGGCTGGAGCTGGCCCGGGAACTGCACGACGTGGTGGCCCACCACATCACCGGCATGCTGCTCCAGGCACAGGCCGCCCACCTCGTCGCGCGCAAGAACCCGGGGCAGGTGACCGAGTCGCTGACCGAGATCGAGGCCGCTGGCACCGAGGCGCTACGTGCGATGCGCCGGGTGGTGGGGCTGCTCCGCGACACCGGCGACGCGCCGCCTGCCTCGGCCGGGCCGGAACAGCTCGGCGCCCTCGTCGAACGCTTCAACCGGCAAGGGCCACCGGTGCGCCTGCGGGTACCCGATAAGAGCGCGGCGTGGCCGCCGGAGGTGACCAGCACCGTGTACCGGATCGTCCGCGAGGCGCTGACCAACGTGGCCCGCCACGCGCCGCACGCCCACGACGTCACCGTCACCGTCGACCAGCGCCCCTCCAGCATCACCGTCGAAGTGAGCGACGACGCACCACCAGGCGTCGCCCGCGCAGCCCAGCGCGGCGGCTACGGCCTCATCGGCATGCGCGAACGCGTAGAAACCCTCGGCGGCACACTCCATGCCGGTCCCCGCGCCCCGACAGGCTGGTCTGTCCTGGCCACCCTTCCCCTCGACGACAAAGGGCCACGGTGACGATCCACGTACTGATCGCCGACGACCAGGCCATGATCCGCAGTGGCCTGCGGCTCATCCTCGAAGACCAACCGGACATCAGCGTCATCGCCGAGGCGTCAGACGGTGTCGACGCCATCGCCCAGGCCCGCCGGCTACGCCCCGACGTCTGCCTGGTGGACATCCGCATGCCCCGGCTCGACGGCATCGAGGTGACCCGCGCACTGGCCGGACCCGGCGTGCCGAACCCGATGCGGGTCATCGTGGTCACCACATTCGACCTCGACGAATACGTGTACGGCGCGCTGCGCGGCGGCGCCGCCGGCTTCATCCTGAAAGACGCCGGCCCGGCTCTGCTCGTCGAGGCGGTACGCGCCGCCCACAACGGCGACGCGCTGGTCTCCCCATCGGTCACCGTACGGCTGCTCCGCCAGCTGACCACGCCGGTACGCCAACCCGACAAGTCGCTACCGTCATTGTCGGAACGCGAGATCGAGGTGGTACGGGAGATCGCACGCGGCCGTACCAACCTGGAGATCGGCGCCGAACTGTTCATCTCCCTGAGCACGGTCAAAAGCCACGTCTCGACCATCCAGACCAAGCTCGGACTTCGCAACCGTACTGAGATCGCCGTCTGGGCATGGGAGCACCGGATCGCCGAAACCACCTGACAGCAGCCGGCTTCATGATCTTGCGCGTCCGAAGGGGGTCGACTCGCGGCGGCCCCGCGTTCGCTGGGACAGAGCCAGTGCCGGGCGATGGTAACGCCCAGCTGCGTCATCAGGTTTCGCTGAAGGTCCGTCGGTATGCGCCGGGTGTGGTGCCGAGATGCGCCCGGAAACGGCGACGCAGGTTGACCGCCGAGGCAAGTCCGACCCGGGTGGCGATGGCTTCCACCGGAAGGTCGGTCTGTTCCAGCAGTATGCGTGCCGCGTCAAGGCGCTGGTTGAGCAGCCACTGTCCCGGGCTGGTGCCGAGCTGTTCCGTGAACCGCCGGGCGAGGGTTCGGCTGGATAGTCCGGCGCGTTCGGCGAGGTGGCCGAGGGTCAGTCGGGTGTCGAGGTGGGAGGTGGCCCACTCCAGCAGTGGTGCCAACGACTCGTCCGCCTTGGCCGGGGCGGGCCGTGCGGCGTACTGGAGTTGGCTGCCCTCCCGGTGCGGCGGCAGGACCATGCGCCGGGCGATCTGGGCGGCGTACGCCGCGCCGTGGTCGGAACGCACCAGGTGCAGGCACAGGTCGATGCCGGCGCCGGTCCCGGCGCTGGTCGCCACGTCGCCGTGGTCCACGAAGAGTACGTCCGAATCCACCTGCACCCCGGGGAAGGCTGCGGCGAACCGGGCGGCGCTGCGCCAGTGAGTGGTGGCACGGCGGCCGTCGAGCAGTCCGGCCTGAGCGAGGACGAAGGCCCCCGTGCAGATGGCGACGATCCTCGCCCCGCGCCGATGGGCGTCCCGCAGTGCCTCGGTGACGTTCGGTGGCACGGGTGCGCCGGGTGGCTGCCAGCCGGGGACGATTACGGTGTCCGCCTCCCGTAGGGCGGCCAGCCCTGCCTCGACGAGCATCGGGTAGCCGGCCGTGGTCGGCACGGGTCCGGGGCGCTCGGCGCAGACGCGGAAGCTGTAGTCCTGCGGGACGGTACCGAAGACCTCGGAGGCGCAGGCCAGCTCGAAGGGCGACTGCGGCGGGGTGACCAGGGCCAGCACCCGATGAAGGGTCATGGCAGGAATGTACCTGAGGGTGTCCTTCCAGACTCTCGGCGAGGAGGGCCACCCCCGGCCACAGTGGATTCGTGAATGACATCATCGAAACGACAGTGCTGCGGACCGAAATCCAGGTCGACGGCGAAACGGCCAGCTACCTGACCGTGGAGCAGGACGGTCCGGCCGTGCTGATGCTGCACGGAACCTACTGGAGCCGGGTCTGGCGTCCGGTGATGGACCACCTCGCCGCGGCGGGGCTGCGACCCGTCGCGGTCGACCTCCCCGGACTTGGGCGCTCGGGAGGCGAACTCACCCTGGAAACCGGCACGGTCCCAGCCCTCGCGGACTGGGTGGCGCGCTTCGCCTCCGCGCTGAAGCTCTCCGCGCCGATCGCCGTAGCGGGTCACGACATCGGCGGCGCCGTCGCCCAGCACCTCCTCGTCCACGATCGGCTGGAAGTGTCCCGGCTGGCATTGCTCAACTCGGTCACCTACGACTCCTGGCCGGTGTCCAGCGTCGCCCGGTTCCGGGACCCGGAGGTCGTCGCCGCGACCACCGCCGACGAGATTCTCACCGCCCGCCGGCAAGCCGTGACAGCAGCACTGGCCGGTGCCGCCACCGAGCAGCTCATCACGGACTACCTGAGCCCGTGGACCGATGCGCGGGTGCGCCGCTCCTGGATGGCCATGGTCGGCGCAGCCGACAACCGCTACACCCGCGAGGCCGTTCCCGCGCTGCGACAGAACCCGACACCCAAGTTGCTGATCTGGGGCGAGGACGACGGCTTCCAGAAGGTGGAGTACGCCGAGCGGTTCGCCTCGGAGATCCCGCACACCACACTCATACGTATCCCGGGCGCAGGGCACATCCCCACGGAGAACGCGCCCGACCAGGTCGCGCGCGCGCTCACTGATTTCTTCACGGCGTAGAGGCTTGGTGGGCGGCCTGTGAGCTGCCGTCGTCGTTTCGGTCGCTACGGGTGCGATTCGTCGCCACCGCGCATCGCATGCAGGCTGCACGCCACGGACAGCGCGGCGTCCCGGCCGCCGTCCCGCGCGACGTCGGTGGTGTCGACGCTGGTCCAGCGGCCGATCTGCTCAGCGGGCATGCGGGGGCTTCCCTACCGGGAAAGTTCTCGCGGCCCTCGTGGTTCCCGTCGGTGCAGCTCTCAACATGATCGTGATGCCACCGCAGAACGAGAGCCTGATGGCGGCGCCGGTCACCCTGACCGTGTGGGGTGCCGCTGCGACGGCCGCAATCGTGGTGGTGACCCGTGCCGTCCATGCCGGGCGGCATGGCAGCGCCCACCAGCGGCAGCCCCGCGCCGGGAAGTTGCTGGACGGCGAACAGGTCCGCCGTCCAGCAACGAGGTCCCGGTTCTCGGAACGGCGGACGGGTCAGAGGGTTACCACCCTGCCGCCGAGGGTGACGACGAGGCGACCGTCCGGCGCGAAGGACCAGCCCAGAGAGCCGGTGTAGTTCGCGCAGCGGGTTCCGTTCGCGCCGTCCCAGAACTGGTTGGAGCCGTCGGCGTCGCCGACGATCCGGTCTGTCGATCCGCTGTTGCACGAGGTGTTGTTGCGGAACACCGAGGAGCCGGCGTCGAAGTTGAAGTTGCGCTCCTCGTTGTTGGTGCCGAGGTTGTTGGAGATCTGCATCGAGCCGTTGTTGCGGTTGTAGGTGAAGCCGTGCTTGCCGTTGTCGTGGGCGATGTTGCGCCGGATGACGTGGTTGACCCCGATGTCCTCGCCGCCGAGTTTGTAGCCGTTGCGGTCGCCGTTGCCGGCTTGGCCGCCGTTGCTGAGGGTGCCGTTCTCGTAGGCCAGGGAGTCCTCGATGGTCACCGCGCCGATCGGGCCGGTGTCCGTCTTGGTGAACAGGTCGTAACCGTCGTCGATGTTGTTGTGGGCCACGGTGTAGCGGAACACGTTGCCAGGGCCGACGGTGAGCTTCGGGGCGAAGCCGTCGGCGTCCTCACCGTCGGAGTCGACGTTGTCGTGCGACTCGGTGCTCAGGATGAGGTTGTGGGACGGCCACTGGTCCCGGGGGGCGCCAGCTGCCAGCCGCGAGAGCTGTAGCCCCGAGTCCCGGTTGAACCGCGTGATCACGCGCTCGATGATGTTGTTGTTGCCGGCGAGGAGGATCCCGTTGTCGCCGGCGCGTTCGACGACGAGGCCGTGGACGTGCCAGTAGTTCCCGCCCACGACGAGCCCGCGGTTCGCCGGATCCTCGCTCTGTGCGGAGAAGTTGAGGATCGGGGTCTCACCGGGGTAGGCGAACAGCTTCTTCCGGGCGCTTGAGCTGCCGTTGTTGCCCTGCGCGATCGTGATGGTCTGCGAGTAGTGGTAGGTGCCGCCGCGCATGTAGATCGCCCCGCCGGCGGCGACACGGGTGATCGCCGAGGTGAGGGTGGTCGGGTTCGACTCGGATCCGGCTGCGCTGTCGCTGCCGTTCGGCGCCACATACAGCGCGCCACTGGGCGGGGGCGTGGTCGGCGGGGCTGTTGTCGGCGGTGCCGAGGTCGGCGGTGCCGTGGTGGGACTGTTCACCACGACGTCGTCGAAGCGGGCGCTGGCGTACTCGGTGAACAGGGCGATCCGCCCGCTGCTGGTCATCGCGTTGGTGCCCGACGCGACCTCAGTGCCGTTGACGAAGCCGCGCAACGTGCTGCCCCTGGCCTCGATGCGCAACGTGTACCAGGTGCCGGTGGACACGCTCAGCGGCGCTGATCCGATTACCGTGATCGAACTACCGTTCATCGCCTGCAACTCCACCCGGTTGGCATTGATCAGCGCCAACCGATACATCGTGGTTGATCCGCTGGCCCGGGCCGCCAGAGCCACCACCCGGTTCGAGCCGTTGAACGACAGCGGTTTGACCCGAGCCTGCACCGCGTAGTCGCTCCAGCCGGAGTTGCCGTTGAGGAGCCGGGCGCGGCTGCTGGCGGTGTCGGACTGCTGGAGGACCTGCGAGCCGTCGGACACCACGGACCAGCTGCCGCCGGACTTCGACCAACCGCTGGTGCTGCCGTTCTCGAAATCGGCCGAGAACAGCGGCGCCGCCTGTGCGGCGACGGCAACGCCGAGCGCGAGGACGACCGAGGCCAGCGCGATGCTGGTCGCGGCGACGAGCCCGGCTCTTGTACGTCTCATGGTGCTACCTCCTGGGTGAGCCGGGCAGCGGTGAGAACGACGACTGCCCGGGGGACGGGGCGATCCGGACTTATCAGGACCCGGGCGCGCCTCCCGTCCGCGTGGTCGGCGGTGTGGGTGAGTGGGGCCTGGTCAGGAAAGCGCGTTCCCACCGACAGGAACAATGTTCGATCGAAGACTTTGCATCTGTCGAACCGGTCCCCCGGTGTTTGTTATCCCCGACCGCCCCGAGCGTCAACGAAACGGGGACGTCCGTCACGCAGTGGGCGGAACCACCGACGCACAGTTCGCCGGCCCCCGGTTCTGGCTGCAACGGCCGAAACGACACACCGGCGTGTCAGCATGACGATCCGCCTGGAAAGGGTGCTCATGAGGACAGCTCTGATCACCGCCGCCCGCGCCGGCGACGAACAAGCCGTGGCGGCCGTGGTCGCCGAGGCCATGCCGCTGGTGTACAACCTGGTGGGCAAGGCGTTGAGCGGCAGCCCGGACACCGACGATGTGGTTCAGGAGACGATGCTGCGCGTCGTGCGGGGCATCAGCGGGCTCAAGGACCCTGAGCGCTTCCGGGCCTGGGTCATCTCGATCGCCTACCGACAGATACAGGACCGCGGCCGGTCGGTCCGGGCGGCGGCCGCGCTCGGCCCGCTGACCGACGACGTCTCGGACTTGCCGGACCCGTCCGGCGACCTCGCCGACTCCACACTGTTTCGACTGCACCTGGCGAGTGAGCGCCGCGAGGCGTACGAGGCCAGCCGCTGGCTCAGCCCCGAAGACCAGCGTGTCCTGACGCTGTGGTGGCAGGAGGTCGCCGGCACGCTGACCCGCGCCGAGTTGTCCAGGCAGCTAGGTCTCAATCCCGCCCACGCGGCTGTCCGGGTGCAGCGCGTCAAGGCACAACTGGCGCTCGCCCGTACCCTGCTACGTGCGTGGCGGGCGAGCCCACGCTGCGACGGCCTGACCGTGGCAGCGAAACGCCTGGCCGGGCCGTCCGGCCCGCGCTGGCTGAGCCGGCTGGGCCGGCACGTGCGCGGATGCGACCGGTGCCGGGCCCACGAACGGGAACTGATCCCCGCCGAACACCTGCTGTCCGGTGCCAACCTGGCGCCCGCCCTCGCCGCGTTGGCCGCATCGACCGGCGCGACCGGTGCTCTCGGTGGCGTAGCGTCACCGCTGGTGGACCTGCTCCAACGGACCGGCCGCTACCTGCTCGCGAAACTCGTTCCGGTCGGCGGCCTGGTCACTGCCAGCGCCGCCACCGTCTTCGTCGCCGCCGTCCACCACACGCCGGACACCAGCAACGGCGAGGGGTACGCGCCGCCGCCGGCCGCAACCGCCCCGAGTTCGTCTCGGACGGCTACCCCCGCCGTCGCACCGTCCGCCGTCGCCCCAACCGCCGGTACTCCGGCCGCCGCAGCGGCCGACGGCTTCCGCGGCGTCACCACCGCCACCTACTTCGTGGCTCCCGACGGCAGCGACGACAACCCCGGCGGGCTCGACCGGCCGTTCGCCACAGTGACCAAGGCGGTGAGCGTGGTCCGCCCCGGCGAGACCGTCGCCCTGCGTGGCGGACGCTACCGTCCCACGCGCCCGGTCGAGATCACGACGAGCGGCACCCCCGAGCAGCGGATCATCATCAGCAACTACCGGAGCGAGCGCCCTGTCATCGACGCCTCCGGCCTGCCGGGCAAGACGTCGTTCGTCACGCAGCGAGCCAGCTACTGGGTGGTGCAGGGCTTGGAGATCAGCGGAGCACCCGGCCACGCCTACCTCTGCCGGTCCTGCCGGCGCAGCGTGTTCCGGGCGCTGTCCCTGCACGACAACGGCAGGACCGCCCTGCTGCTGCGGGACAACGGAACCGTAGGGAACCTCGTCGTCGACAGCGACTTCTTCCACAATCGAGACCCCGACACCCATGGCGAGACCGGCGACGGGCTTGGCATCGAGTACGGATCAGGTGCCGACAACGTCGTTCGCGGCTGCCGGTTCTACGAGAACGCCGACGACGGCATGGGCCTGCACGAGTTCACCAGCGCCGTACGGATCGAGCGGTCCTGGTCGTTCGGCAACGGCGTGAACCGCTGGGGCTTGGAGCCATTCGACGGCGACGGCTACGGTTTCAAGCTCGGCGGTGGCGACCCGGCACCCGCCGTCAACCACAGCATCACCGACAGCGCGGCGTGGGACAACGCCGGCTACGGATTCACCGAGAGCAGCAACGCCGGTGCGCTGTCGGTCCGCGGCAACACCGCCTTCCGCAACGGCGAGGCCGGCTTCGCCTTCGAGCTGTCCGCGGCGCTGCTGCACAACAACCTCGCGGTCGACAACGGCGACGACGCGCGGATCGGCGGACGCGTGAACGCAGCCGACAACTCGTGGGACCAGCCCGGCTGGAGCGCGGCGGCACTGGTCACCGCGAACCCGGCCTCGGCGCTGGCACCGCGGGCACGGGACGGCTCTCTACCCCGGACAGTCTTCCTGACCAATACCAAGGACAAACGCATCGGCGCCGCCATGAACCCTGGGCGGTAGGCGGCCGCGGTCCGCGACCACGTCCGGGTCGCCAGTGGCCAACACCGCGTTCCACTGCCTGCAGAGGTACGCACCGGTTCCCCCACCAGAGCGGCACCGACGGTGCCCGCGATGACGGTTCGAGATGTCCTGCGCACGGCCCACCCTCTTCGGGCCGCCTCGTCCTGGTCCGTGTGGCCGACAGGACTGGCTTCCTCCTCCGGCTTCACCCGTCTGTCGCGGCCGGGACGGAGGTCGGTTGTCGATCGTCGGAGAAGACCCGTGCCGGCACGGTCGAGTGAGCATCCAGGGAGGAGCGATGTAAGAGTTTCTAGACATGATGTCAAAGTCGCGTTACTCTGACCATGTCAAGAATTCTGTACACCCGAGAGGTCGACTGTGACGCACGAGGAGAAACGGGCCTGGATCATGCTGGTCGTCAGCGTGGTCGCCTACGTCAGCTACGCTGTCGTCGTCCTGGGCCGGGTCGACGGCGGGCCGCTGTCCGCCGTGCCGTACGCCGGTGCTCTCTTATGGACGGTCGGTGGTGCCATCGTCGCGAACATCGCGGTCGAGATCGCGATGGGGATCGCGAACCCGCGGGCATCACGGGTCAAGGATGTGCGCGACAAGGAGATCGGACGGATCGGCGAGCACGTCGGCCAGTCGTTCGTGGTCATCGGCGCGGTGTCGGCGATGCTCATGGCGTTGGCCGAGTGGGACTGGTTCTGGATCGCCAACGTCGTCTACCTCTGCTTCGTGCTGTCGGCCGTGGTCGGCGCCCTGACGAAGGTGATCGCCTACCGCAAGGGCGTCCCGCAGTGGTGAAGCCGACCCGCGTCACGAACAGCATCCGCGCGCTGCGCTTCGCGCACCACGAAATGACCCAGGCCGAGCTCGCCGAGCGGATCGGCGTGACCCGGCAGACCGTCATCGCCATCGAGCAGGGCCGGTACTCGCCCTCGCTGGAGATCGCATTCCGGATCGCCCACGCGCTCGGCGTGCGGCTCGACGACGTGTTCCAGTACCCCAACCCCGAGGAGACAGCGCCGTGAAGGCCATCGTCCAGGACACCTACGGCTCGACAGACGCGCTACGGCTCCGCGACATCGACGAGCCGACCGTTGGCGACGACGAGGTGCTCGTCCAGGTACGCGCGGCCGCGATCGACCCCGGAGTGTGGATCTTCATGGCCGGCCGACCATACCTGGTGCGTCTGGCGAGCGGGCTGCGCCGACCCCGGGTAGCGGTGCGCGGCCGGGATCTGGCCGGGGTGGTAGCCGCGGTCGGTGCCCGGGTGACCGGAATTCAGCCAGGCGACGAGGTGTACGGCACCTGCCTGCGCGGATCGTACGCCGAGTTCGCGAGCGCACCGGCGCAACGACTGGCACGCAAGCCGGTCAACCTGTCGTTCGAGCAAGCCGCCGCGGTGCCCGTCTCCGGGATGACGGCACTGCAGGCGGTGCGTGACAGTGGCGCGGTGCGCCCGGGTGCCCGGGTGATGGTGATCGGCGCGGCGGGTGGCGTCGGGGCCTTCGCCGTGCAGATCGCCAAGGCGTACGGCGCGACGGTGACCGGCGTCTGCGCCCCGACCAAGACCGATTTCGTCCGCGCCCTCGGCGCCGACGACGTCCTCGACTACACCCGCGAGGAGATCGACCGCGACGGCCCGGTGTACGACGTCGTCATTGACACCGGCGGTGACCGCCCCCTGTCCCTGTTGCGGCGCGCGCTCACCTCGCACGGGACGCTGGCCCTGGTCGGCGGCACGTACTCCAAGGGCCGGCTGCTCGGCGGCTACGGCCGGCAGATGTTCCGTGCGCCGCTGCTGTCCATGCTTGTCGGTCAGCGGCTGCGCAGCGTGACCGCGGTGGAGCGCGCCGACGACCTCGAAGAACTGCGGGAACTCATCGAGTCCGGTGCGCTCACCCCGGCGATAGACCGCACTTATCCTCTTGCGGAAGTACCGGATGCGATCCGGCATTTCGCGGAAGGGCACCCGGCAGGAAAGGTCGTCGTTACCATCTGACCCGCGCCACGCGAAGGGGTGATCGGATTCGCGTAGCCGGACCCGGACACCCGAAGAGTCCCGATCTCGTCGGCGCCGCGCGGGCATGGGCATCTACCCATACCCGCGGCGTCAAAGGTCCTACGTCGACAGCAACGAGAACACGTTGCCGTTCACGCCGCCGCCGGGTAGGGCCGACCAGGCACTACCGTTCCAGCGTGCGATCTTGCTCGCCGGCTGCCCCCCTGCGTTGTCGAAGAAGCCGCCGACGACGAGGAAGCCCGCGTGGGGGGTCACCGCGAACACGCCGTCGTCCGTCCCGACACCGGAGGGACCGGAGAGCGCCGACCAGGTGGAGCCGTTCCACACCACGACGTTGTTCACCACGGCACCGCCTACCCGGGTGAACTGCCCACCGGCGACGAGCAGCCCGTTGTAGACGGTGAAGTCGCGGACATCGCCGTTGAAGCGACCACCCGGCTGCCCGCCCAGCACCGACCACTGGCCATTGAGACGCACCGCCACGTCGTTGACGCTGAAGTTGTTCTCGCTGTAGGCCCGAGACGCCACCAGCGCGCCGTTGTAGTTCTCCACGGCCAGCACCGTGGCACCCTCGATCGGCTGGCCCACCGACGACCAGGTGCTGCCGTTCCACGCGGCGATACTGTTGGCGGCCACCCCACCGGCGGCCGTGAACAAGCCCGCGACGACGAGCTTGCCGTCGACAACGGTCAGGTCCCACACCGGCGCGCTGATACTTCCTGCGTACTCGGTGCCGACGCCCGACGGGCCCGGCAAGGCGAACCAGTCGCTGCCGTTCCATCGGGCGATGTTGTTCACGGTCACCCCACCGGCGCGCGGAAAGGCTCCACCGACGTACAGGTCACCGTTGTAGACGGCCAGCGAAGCGACGAACCCGAGCGGCCGGACCACGACGCCGATGGCCCCACTCGATCCGACCAGCGGCTCCCAGGTGGTCCCGTTCCAGCTGGCGATGCCGCTGACCACCACGCCGCCAGCCTCCATGAACGAGCCGGCGGCGATGAGCTTGCCGTTGTACATGGTCATCGCGTCGACCGTCTCGTCGGCACCCTCGCCGTTGGGGCCGGAGAGCGCGGACCAGTCGACTCCGTTCCAGGCCGCGATGCTCGTGGCACCTGTCCCACCGGCCTGGGTGAAGTTGCCGCCGGCAAAAAGCTTGCCGCCGGGAATGGCGTTCGAGGCCGCCGCGGCGCCGGAGAAGACCATGGTCCCGGCGACCACGACGACGAGACCCAGCACTGCCTGCCCCACCGCCCGCAGCAGACGGCGGGCAGCACGGCCCGACGTCGGTTTCTTGGACACCTTCACGCAATCCCCCGATCCTCGGAAACGGCACAATGCCGCTTCCCCGTAAGGTGATGGAAGCCGTGATGCCACGGTCGCCGCCGCGTTTCCGCCAGCAGCCCTTCATATCGACACACGGCTAAGTCTTGCCTTGGCCCGAGTCAAGCAAGTGCTGGCGTTGCGCGTCAAGCAAACAACCGCGTGAGCCACGTCTCTGCCCGACAGAGATCGGCCAAGCCGACGAGACCGGTGGCGACTCATCCAGCAACAGGCTCAACGGTTCGTTAAAACTCCTGCAAACAAAAACCCTCAGGTCGGTAAATCCTTTGTCATCATGGCGCAATTTCTTCGTGTGCGGACCACTCAGCCATCAAGATCATGTAGCTCTGTCACCCCGTCACCGATCCGATGCCAACTGCGGCGACGCTCGTTTCGGTTAGAGCATGTCTTCAGCCAGATGCGGTAGGACACGAATATGCTGGTCATGTCGTAGTCAGTAGTGGCTGGGGCTGCACGGTTCGCCCCGAGAACCACCAGAGACGGACAAGGGCTCGACAGCGGAGAGGTGAGCGGCGTGGAAGGCGGCTGGCGCGCGCACCCAGACGCCGTCGACGACCGGATGGATCTTCCCCCTGTCGAGCCCGGCCGGGTCGTAGGCTTAGGCGCCATCTGCGATCTGAGGCCGCAGCGCCCCGGTGAAACGGACTCACGGAGCTTCTCCGTCAGTGAGTTCGCCAGGCTGGAAGACGGCCGGCGCGTGATTCTGCACAGGGATCGAGGCTTCACCGTCGGCTGGAGATCAACCGGCGATCCACGCACTGGCGGTGTCCCGATTGGCGAGACCCGGGACAGCATCGCCCAAAACGTGCTGAACGTCGTGCTCCCCGACGACGATGACGGCACCGAGGACCACCCCTTGTCGTGGCTGGCCGACCTCGCTCGGGCCCGCGGCCTGAATGTGACCGCGCAAGACCTGCGAGGCCTCCCCTACGAGGTGGTCATCACCGACAAAGTGACCCAGTGGCTCGCCCCTGCCTGAAGCTCGACTGCATCCAGATCCAGCCAACAATGTGAACGACACAGCGGTGTCGACAACTCAGCCTGACTGGATCACCGGTAGCTGGCAGCGAACCCACCGCAGGGCGAACCCCAACCGCGAGTGCGCCCCCACGATGCTCTGCGACCAGCTCACGAGAAGACCCGCCCCAGCTTCTGCCGATCCGGCAGCCTCGGCGTACCCGCCGAACTGATCTTGCCTACCGGAACTTCCGAGCGTTGGTCCTCAAAGGTCCGATCGGCGGCCAAGCGCCGCCGGGCGGGTGGGGGAGAACCTGTACGGAGCCGTTGACCGTTGAGGCCGCACATCGGCCCCACGCTCGGGTCCGACACGCAGGAGCGCCCGCTGCGTCGGTCATCCTCGAGCCTTGCGCACCTATGCTGTGCCTCGGCCGGGAGGTGAGCGACAACCGCGTACACGCTTGACAGGCCCCGACGGTCGCAGGAGGGTTCGTGCAACGTCAGCCGCTGGTCATCGCCGTCGCCCAACCACGGATCACGCCGTACGACATCGTCTCGAACGCGGCCGTGCATGCCGACACGGTCCGGGCCGCGCACGCGCGGGTGGTGGTCTTTCCCGAGCTCTCGCTGACCGGGTACGAGCTGGACGCACCGGCGATCACCACCGACGACCCGAGGCTGACGCCGATCGTCAAGGCGTGCGCCGACAGGGGGACCACCGCGCTGGTGGGCGCGCCGGTACAGGGTGAGGCAGGTCGCGAGCACATCGCGATGCTGGCCATCGACAGCGTCGGCCCGCGAGTGGCCTACCGGAAGGTGCACGTGCACGAGTCCGAGGAACGGTTCAGCCCCGGTGACGGACCCGCGGTGCTCGAAGTGGACGGCTGGCGGCTGGGCCTGGCGATCTGCCGTGAAACCCGCTTCGCCGAGCACGACGCGGCCACCGCGGCACTCGGCATGGACGTCTATGTCGCGGCTGTCGTCGACCATGCCCGCGACGCCCACGTGTCAGCCGAGCGGGCTCAGCGGGTCATCGCCGACCGCGGAGTGTGGGTCGCCACAGCGAGCTTCGCCGGCCCCACCGGCGGCGGCTTCGACCAGACGGCAGGCGGCTCGGCGATATGGGCGCCCGACGGCGGGATCCTCGCGCAGGCAGGACCGGAACCCGGGAAGATCGTACGGGCCACCCTGCGCGACTATGCCTGAGCCGGAGTTGGAAAAGTACGGGCGAAGCACTCCGACTGGAGGGCACCGGCGTAGGGGCCGAAGTTGTCGATGCGCTCACAGCCTTCCCGCTGGTAGAACCGGATCGCCTCGGGCTGCAACGTTCCCGTTGCGAGCACCAGCCGACGCACGCCGGCGGCCTGGGCGCGCGCTTCGAGATTCCGCAGGATCTCGGTGGCCACCCCGGCGCCGCGGTACGCCGGGTCGACGTACATTCGCTTGGTTCCCTGCGTGGCGAGTTCCGCACGGCCTGCCACACCTCGAGACGCGCCTGTGGATCGAGCCCGGTAGTCGGTTCGTCGAGGAAGATCACTGGCGGATCCCCGATGAGGCTCATCGCGATGTCGAGGCGGCGGCGCATCCCGCCCGAGTACGTCGACACCTTCCGGGTGGCCGCGTCAGTGAGCGCGAAGCGGGCCAGCAGGTCGTCCGCGATCCGGCCCGGATCCCTCAGATGCCGCAACCGGGCAACCAGCACCAGGTTCTCCCGCCCGCTGAGGATCTCCTCGACCGCCGCGAACTGTCCCGTCAGACTGATCGACTCGCACCTTCGCCGCCTGTGTGGCGACGTCGAAACCGTTGACCCTGGCCGCTCCCGCGTCGGGTTTGAGCAGCGTGGACAGGATCCGCACGACCGTGGTCTTGCCCGCCCCGTTCGAGCCGAGCAGAGCGAAGATACTGCCCCGCGCCACGTCGAAGTCCACGCCGCGCAACACGTGCAGCTGACTGTATGACTTCTCCAGGCCCTGGACCTGGATCACCGGCCCGGCTGTCTGGTGAGAATCTCTGGACATGACGCCAGGATGCAGGGTTGACGCTGCGTCAAGGTCAGGTCTGGCAGCAAGGCAGCTCGTCCGCGTGGATGCCCGGGGCGGCTGACCCGCGGCTCTCGTGGTGGGCAAATCCGGTCGGGTACGACGGCGCGTTGTCTGATTCGTTCAAGACTGCTGCGCCGGCCGCGTGATGGTCTCGGACCGAATTCCGACTGATCTTCTGGGAGCCGCAATGAGGTTCGGTTACGCCATCGTGTACGTCTCGGACGTGGTCCAAGCTGTCGACTTCTACGAGCGAGCGTTCGGGCTCGCTCGCGCGTTCGTCCACGAGTCGGGCGATTTCGCCCAGCTCGATACCGGCGGCACAGCGCTTGCCTTCACCAGCCACCGGCTCGGGGCGAAGGCAGTGCCAGTCCCCTACACCGCCCTCCACCCATCCATGCCACCGGCGGGGCTCGAGTTCACCTTCATCACCGATGACGTCGCCGGCAGCTTCGCCCGCGCGGTCTCGGCGGGTGCCACCGCCCTGGCCGAGCCGCACGACACCGCCTGGGGTCAGGTGGTCTCTTATGTCAGAGACCCCTACGGCGTCCTCGTGGGAATCGCCTCGCCGGTCACCGGATCCTAACCCGCCGAGCCCACTCCACATGATCAGCGCCACTGGGAGCACCGGCCGCCCGACCGAGGCGCACCAGCACCTCCGTCACACCGAATGTGAGACAGGGGTTCTTTTACAGTTCCCGCGCTGCCTGGTGAGTGAATCAGCGCAGCCAGCCCGGCTGGATCCGGCCCGACTCGTATGCCCACACGACCAGCTGGGCGCGATCTCGGAGGTCGAGCTTGGACAGGACCCGGCTCACGTGGGTCTTGGTGGTCGCATGGCTGATCAGCAGGCGCTCCGATATCTCCTCGTTGGACAGTCCGGCGGCTACCAGGTCCATGATTTCGGTCTCGCGGACGGTGAGGCTCGCCAACTCGGCCGCCGGTGCCGGCGCAGCCAGCCGAGCGGCCACATCGGCGATCAGACGGCGGGTGACCGAGGGGGCCAGCAATCCGTCGCCTCGGGCCACTACCCGCACGCCGTGGATCAACTCGGTGGGCTCCATGTCC
Organism: Micromonospora sp. KC721; assembly: GCF_004348355.1. Taxonomy (NCBI): domain Bacteria; kingdom Bacillati; phylum Actinomycetota; class Actinomycetes; order Micromonosporales; family Micromonosporaceae; genus Micromonospora; species Micromonospora sp. KC721. The sequence goes on from NZ_SMJY01000009.1 coordinate 29,952, forward strand.
TTGACGAGGAATCCACTCGCGCCGGCGCGGATCGCGCCGTACAGATAGTCGTCCTGTTCGAAGGTGGTGAGGATTACGATCTTGACGGCGCCGAGTCGCTGGTCCGAGACGATTCGCCGGGTCGCCTCCAGCCCGTCCAGCGTGGGCATCCGGATATCCATGAGCACCACGTCGGGGCGGTGTTCCGCGGTTAGCCGCACCGCCTCGATGCCGTCGCCGGCTTCCGCCACCACCGTCATGTCGGGCTCACCCTGCAGGATCGAGCGGAAGCCGGCCCGGACCAAGGTCTGATCATCCGCGAGGAGCACCGTGATCATGCCGCACGGCTTCCGGTCGGCGTTCGGACGGACCACGGTAAGCGGCGGTGCGGTGACGTAAACCGGGTACGGCACATGGTGACCATTCTATGAGCCCTTCCACGCTGGCCTTGCAGCTCAGGGCAGGTGCGGCGAGCCCAGATAGAGAAGAGGACCAAGATTTTGGTAAGACGGCAGTCGACCGGGATCCGTGCAGACCTTTTTACGGCCGTAGAATGCACTTCTACAGCCGTAGAAGGAGGTGGTGATGGCGCGGACGGCAGTGGTCATCGGAGCGGGCATCAGCGGGTTGAGCGCAGCCATCGGTCTGCACCGCAAGGGCTGGCAGGTGACCGTGCTCGAACGTGTCGCCGCCTTTCGGCCGGTCGGGGCGGGCTTGGTCCTTCAGGCGAACGGGCTGCGCTGTCTGGACGCGCTGGGCCTCGGCGCTGTCGTGCGGGAGCAGGGCCACGACGACGTGTCGGGTGGTGTCCGCAGACTCGACGGCCGGTGGCTGGCCCGCATCGAGGCTGGCGGACCGGAACGCATCCTCGGCACGTCCGCGATCGGCATCCACCGCGCCGCCCTCCATGAGATCCTGCTCGCGGCCCTGCCAGCCGGCGTTGTGGTGACCGGCGCCGAGGTCCGTGCCGTCACCACGGACGGCGCCGTCAGCTATCAGAACCAGGACGGACCGGTCCAGGTGAACGCCGATCTGGTAGTGGGTGCCGACGGCATCCACAGCAGGGTGCGCAAGCTGCTCTGGCCGGAGGCCGCCGCCCCGGTACCCATCGGCGTGACCGCGTGGCGCGGGGTCACACCGGCCTGGGACGGCGACCTTGTCGTCGCGATCAGTTGGGGGCGGGGTGAAGAGTTCGGCATAGTGCCACTGATCGACGGTCGGGTCTACTGGTACGCCGCCGTCAATGCCGCACCCGGCGGATCGGCCGCCGACGGGCCGGCCCGGGTCCGCGCCCGGTTCGCCAACTGGCACGACCCGATCCCCGCCCTCATTGCCGCGACCGGCAGCGTCCTACGCGACGACCTGGCGTGTCTCGACAAGCCGCTCAGGACATACGTCAAGGGTCGGGTCGCCCTACTCGGTGACGCCGCGCACCCGATGACACCCAATCTTGGCCAGGGTGCCAACCAGGCGCTCGAGGACGCCCTCATCCTTGCTTCCGTCGCCCATCGACCGGATGGGCTGACCGCCTTCGACCGGCAGAGACGTCCGCGCAGCCAGCAAGTGGCGAAGGCTTCCCGAACGATCGGCCGCTTCGGCCAACAACTGGACAACCCCATCGCCGTGGCAGCCCGCAACACCATCATGCGGCTGACCCCGCCGCAGCTGGCATTGCGCTCGATGGCCCGCTACGCCGACTGGCGACCGCCACCGCTGGCGGATCAGGCATGACCAAAGATCACCGTTCGGGTCCGCGCTGAGTGTCTCCTGGATCCCAAACGTGGTCTACCCACATCTGAGCACCCACCGCGCCAGTACGTGCCCGGCTGCCTACAGTAGTCACCATGCGGCCCCCCGAGTGGACGCCGATGCGGCGCGACATGGTGCTGGCGGCGCTGGTCCTCGTCCTGGATGTCGGCACGGTGCTGAACACGGATCCGGGCAGCCGTCCGCTGTTTCCGGTCGGCTGGGCGCTGCTGGTGCTCAGCGCCGCCGCGCTGGTTCTGCGCCAGCGCTACCCGATTCCGATCCTCGTCCTGAGCAGCGTCTGCGCCCTGCTCTACTACCCGCTGGGCTTCCCCGACTCGCCGATGGCCCTCTCGTTCATCCTGACCCTCTATGTCATCGCCCGCGACTGCTGGCGCCCGGTGTCCATCTGCGCCGCCCTGGTGCTGGCGATCGCCTTCCCGCTGGCGCCCGTCGTTGTTCACCAGTTGGCTGTTGAGGCAAGTGAGGCGCCGCAGACGCATACCGCAGTGGCCATCGGCGTGATCCTGCTCCTCACGATCGCCGCCGGCGAGATGGGCCGCGACCGGCGTGAGCGTGTCGTCGCCGCCGAGCAACGGGCCACTGAGGCGGAAGCGACACGAGAACAGGAGGCGTGGCAGCGGGCCACGGCGGAACGCCTGCGCATCGCGCGGGAGCTGCACGACGTCGTCGCGCACCAGATCTCACTGATCAACGTGCAGGCCGGTGCCGCCCTGCACACCCGCGACGAGGGTGGTGCATTCGCGGCGCTGGAGGCGATCCGCGCCGCCAGCAAGGAGGCGTTGCGCGAGGTCCGAGCGGTGCTGGGCGTGCTACGCCAGGTCGACTCGGAGGACCAGGTGAGGCCGGCACCGTCGTTGTCCCGGTTGTCCGAGCTGGTTGCGCACAGCGAGGCATCCGGTCTGCCGGTCCGGCTGACCGGGGACAGCGAGGTGCCGGCCCTGCCTGCGCCGGTCGACCTAACCGCGTACCGGATCGTGCAGGAGGCGTTGACCAACGCCGTCCGGCACGGGCAGGCAAGCACGGTGTGGGTGGATCTCCGGCACACCGGCACCGACATGATCATTGAGGTCGAGAATGATGGGACGACCCGGGCGGATCCCCTGCCGGTGCGACCTGGCAACGGCCTGCTGGGCATGACGGAGCGGGTCGCGGCCGTCGGCGGAGAACTGCATGCGTGTCCCACCACCGGCGGAGGTTTCCGGGTACGAGCACGGCTACCGGTGGCACTCCCCGAGGACGGCACCGGCTGACCGTGCGGCAGCTGAGCCCAGCCCGAGGCCGCGCCGAGTCGTCAGCAGCCAGTTGCCGACCAGGCCGACCACGAACGGATCTTCCCGGGCACGGCGCCGAAGCCCACTCACGCCATTACTGGATGCTCTGAACGGCCATCATGAATACACCTCTGGTCGCACCGAGCAGATTCGACGTACCTCTGAGGTTGCAGGTTGGAGCTCACGGAATCGGGGGCATTTCGGGGACGCTGCGGCGATCGATCCGCGCTGAATCCTGTAACCATTGTTGATGTGAAGCGTAGAAGCATTCTCCTCCTTGCGGCCCTGTCCGGTGCGGCCACCACCGGCGTGGCCTGTGCCTGCAGCGGCGGATCCGAGGACGATGGCAGCGACAGCCCTTCCGGCGGCACGGCCGCCTTCGACAAACCGCTGCGCATCCCGCCGCTCTTCATGCCAAAGGTGGACGCCGACGGCGTGAAGCAGTTCACGCTGACCATGCAGAGCGGGGGCCGCTCGGAGTTCCTGCCTGGCAAGACCACCGAAACCTGGGGCATCAACGGCGCCTACCTCGGTCCGACGCTGCGGGTGTCCCGCGCCGACCGAGTGCGCATGCGGGTCACCAATCGGCTCGGTGAGACCAGCACCCTGCACTGGCACGGCATGCGCGTCCCGGCAAAAATGGACGGCGGACCGCACCAGATGATCGAGCCCGGCGCCACCTGGAGCCCGGAGTGGACGGTCGATCAGCCGGCCATGACCGGGTGGTACCACCCGCACCTGCACGAGAAGACAGCCATGCACGTCTATCGCGGCCTGGCTGGCCTGATCATCGTTGACGACCCGGAAGATCCGGGCCTGCCCCGCGAGTACGGCGTCGACGACATCCCCCTGATCATCCAGGACAAGAAATTCCAGCGCGACGGCCAACTGAACGTGAGCGACGTGGAGGGCGGCACCTGGGGGGTGCTCGGCGACAGCATCCTGGTCAACGGCACGCTCGGCGCGCAGTTCAAGGTCACCACGCAGGCGGTGCACCTCCGGGTCCTCAACGCCTCCAACGCCCGGGTGTATCGCGTGGGGTTCGCCGACAACCGCACCTTCCACGTGGTGGGCACCGACGGCGGACTGCTGGAGCGGCCCGTCGAGGTCGACCGGGTCAAGCTCAGCCCCGGCGAACGGGCGCAGATCGTGGTGCGGTTCGCCCCCGGCGAGCAGGTCGCTCTCAACAGTATCGGCGAGACGGCGCGAGAGGCCGGCGACCCGGAAGAGGACAATTACCAGCTCATGAAGTTCGTCGCCGCACCGCACCTGGCTTCCTCGGCTGCGCTGCCCACGGCGCTCGGTGGAGCACCCGCCACCCCACCGCCGGCCGGCGCCCGGGTGCGCACCTTTACGCTTTCCGGCTCCGAAATCAATGACAAAGAGATGGACATGACCCGGATCGACGAGGTAGTACCAGCCGGTGCGCACGAGATCTGGGAAGTCAACAACACCTCGTACGCGCACAACTTCCATATCCACGAGGTGCATTTTCGGATCCTGGAGATGAACGGCGCGCCGCCGCCGCCGTACCAGCAAGGGCCGAAGGACACCGTCTTCATGGCCAAGGGCGCAGAAGCTCGGCTAGCGGTCTCATTCGGCACCCACGTCGACCCTGTGTCACCGTACATGTACCACTGCCACATCCTTCGGCACGAGGACAAGGGCATGATGGGCCAGTTCGTCGTCGTCGAACCGGGCACCGAGGATCAGGTCCCGCGCACGCTCGCTGCCGGGGCCAAACATCACCACGGCTGATTCCACCGCGCAGGGATGCGACAGGCTGCGCTTGCCGGCGACCGCGATCGCGAAACACCCTGGCGCTGGCCGGTCCACCCTCTACCGCGCGCTGCAGCCCGTCGACGACGAGTTCGCCGACGGCCGCGGCGCCGCCCGCGCGTTCGAGAACGTCGCGCGGGTGGTCGGGCCGGTCGGCGATGCCGTCACCGCCACATGCCGAATACCCGACGAATCCGGTTGACGACAGTCGATGCCCTTTCAAGCCGCGCACGACGTCTGACAGTGTGCAATCGCCAGGGAACTCAGTGGACAGGGCGGGCCGAGGGCGATGACGAAGCGTTGGTTGGTCACAGGATGTTCGAGTGGACTCGGTCAGGCTCTCGCGGCCCGGCTCGCCGCCGAGGGCGAGCAGGTGGTGGCGACGGCTCGGCGGCCGGAGACCCTGGACGGGTTGGTGAGCCGGCATCCAGACAACGTGGTGGCCGCCGCCCTGGACGTACGGGATCCGGAGCAGTGCGCGGCAGCCGTCGAGCGGGCGGTGGACGCCTTCGGCGGCGTCGACGTCCTGGTCAACAACGCGGCCTACGGACAGTTCGGCACCTTCGAGGAGGTCTCCGACGCGGAACTCGCCGCACAGTTCGACACCAACGTGTTCGGGCCGTGGCGGCTCACCCGCGCGGTGCTGCCGGTGTGGCGGGCGCAGCACTGCGGGCACGCCGTCTTCGTCAGCTCGGTCGCCGGCATGGTTCCCTTCCCGGGGCTCGCCGCGTACACCGCGAGCAAGTTCGCGGTGGAGGGGGCGGCCGAGTCGCTGGCCGCCGAGGCCGGGCACCTAGGAGTGAAGGTGACCATCTTGCAGCCGGGAGGCTTCGCCACCGCCTACAGCACCAATCTGGTGCTGCCGGAGCACCGGATCGCGGACTACACGCTGGTCGGCGACGGCATGCTCGACGTGGTGCGCAGCATGAACGACAAGCCGGACATCAACTCCCCCGAACTCTTCGCCGACGTGGTCTGGCGGCTCGGTCAGATGGACTCGCCGCCGCTGCGGCTGCCGATCGGTCCCGACTCGGAGACGCTGCTGAAACCCGCCTACGACGCCCGACGCAGTGAGTTTGACCAAATGATCAAGGCAGGACATCACACCGTGGCGTGAACAGGTGCGCAGATCAGCCACCGCCACCGGGGAAGTTCCGCCAGGACCGACGCGGCTACGAGAATCCAGACGGTGATCGCCGCCGGCAACGGCCAAGCCAGCCAGGATGCCACCGCCGCGGCCGCCATGTGCAGAAGCACCAGACCGATCGTCACCTGCCCCGGTACCGGGACGAGGACCTGCTCCTTGTCGCCGGGTGTCGCAAAGACCGTGGGCAGCGCGACGAGCACCACCACCGATGCCACGGCCAGCAGCACCGAATGGCCGGCGAGCGCCCACGGGGTGGCCACCCAGGCCACCAGCTCGGTGGCGAAGCGCAGCGCGGAGGCCGGCCCCGGCCGGTTCGGGGATCGAGTCACGCCTGCTTCTCGTTCTCCGCCCGGCTCTTGAGCGCCTCGTTGAACCGTTCGAAGTCCGCCACCGTGCCGTTGACGACCTTTCCGAACAGCGGCACCAGAATCCCCGAGAACGTCTCGCTCTGCACCACCCGCGTGCCTCCGCCGTGCGGGGTGAGGACGAACAGGTGCTCCCCGTCGAAGACCCCGGGCAGGATCAGCCCGCCCAGCCAGCGCAACTCGGCCGCCTCCCGAGCCGCCAGGACGCGCGGCTTGAACGACATCGGACGGCCGGCAACCGGGAACATGCGGAGGTTCAGGGTGCTGCCGACCCGGGCCTCACCGGCCGCCTCCCGGATGAAGGGATTCCACTGCGCATAGCGTGGAAAGTCGGTCAGCACCTCCCAGACCCGCTGCGGCGTCGCGTCGACATCCACCTGCGTCGAGATTTCGCGCATTGGTCTCCCTTCAAGAGTTCGATCATGACATCCCAGTGGATCAGTGGGAGGACCTTGGATCAGGTGACCCTTGCAGTCGGCGATGACCTGCACGCTCACCCGTGGCGCTTGGGCGCTCCGCAGCGGAGCGTGGTTGCGATGATCTCCGAGCTCTCGGCGTGCAGGGCCTGCGCAGCCGTCTGCCCGGTCGCCGCCAGGTAGGTGTCGACCAGCCGGTTGCCGGCGGCGTACCCGGCGCCCATCGGCAACCCCACGGGCCTGAGGCCGAAGCGCTCGGCGCTGGGGTCGCCGTGCACCCAGGCAGTGAAGTTGTGCATACCTGTCACGTCGAGCCCGGTGAGCACCTTGGCGAAGACCTCGTCGTCGTGCAGATGCGGCACGCCGATCCGGGTATGACCAAGCTCATCGCCGTAGAGTTGGCGGGCGAAGGCGTCGGCCAAGCCCTCGGAGACGATGTGGTCCCCGACCGTGACGGTCGTCGGATCCCACACGATCCCGCCGGGGCCGAACCGCAGGTTGTGGTTGAGTTCGTGCACGGCGGTGGCCTCCAGCCGCTCCACGTTCTCGGGGAAGGGCCAGAGCGTGATCACGATGTGGCCGGAGATGCCGCCGAACCCGGTCACCCCATGGCAGTGCCCCATGAAGTGCTCGTCACCCGGATCGCCGAGCACGAACAGCACGGTGATGTCCGGGGCCTCCAGCCCCGGATTCGCCTCCAGCAGTACGGCGAAAGCGTCATCCAAGGCGCGTTGCATCCGCTCCCAGGCCCCGGCCGCCGCCAGGGTTTCGAGCGCGTCAAGGCAACGCGCCTCATCACGGTCGATGGGGAACCCGGAAGCTTCCCGGTGCATGGCCACCAGGTCGACCTCGCCGGGGTAGTAGCGGTACATGCCCCTGGTCGGCTCCAGCATGGAACGCAGCAGGTCAATGCGGTCCGCGACCGGGGCAAGCACAATCCGTTTCATGGCAGAGTAGGTGTCAAGAACAGTGATCGACATGGCCTCGATGCTAGGAACTGACGTAGCGTCAGGGTCAAACCAGCGGCGCTCTTCGTCGAGGTACGGCCGGCATGCCGTCACCGGGCCGTCATGACCGACGGTTCGCCGTTGCGATGGACTCATGCAAGGTGTTCAGCCGGTACGGTGCCCATACCTGCCGCGCGCAGTGTGACCTGGGGCCCTTGCATTTGAGGTCGAACCCCACGACGAATGGCAAACCGGCGACCGCCGCCACCTCACCGAAGGCACCGCGGCCCCTGCTCACCACGCCACCAGCCCCGACCATCACAAACGAACCCGTCGCCGCCACGTCAGGGCACGACGTTGCCAAAAGCGTAACCCATCGGTTACGCTTTTGGTGTGGACGAGGTAGCGGCCGCCATCGCCGATCCGGTGCGGCGGGAAATACTGCTGATGCTGCGCGACGAACCACTCTCGGCCGGGCAGATCGCCGACCGGTTCGCGATCAGCCGGCCGGCCGTCAGCCGCCATCTGCGCGTGTTACGTGAGGCCGGCCTGGCGCGCGACACGGCCGATGGACGTCGGCGTGTCTACACGCTGGTCACCGCGCCGCTCGACGAGTTGGCCGGGTGGCTGGAACGGCTGATGCGCCCGTCTGGCTGGCAGCACCACCTCGATGCACTAGAGACCGAGGTCTACCGCACCCGCCGCGAGCGGCAGACGGCAGCCGGGCGGCACCCATCCCAGAAGGAGACCGCATGAGCCCGACACCCACCGGCCGACTGTTCGGCAACGACCTCGTGCTGACCCGCACGTTCCGCGCTCCGATAGCTGACGTCTGGGCGAGCCTCACCGATCCGGCGCGTACGGCGCGCTGGTTCGGCCCCTGGCAGGGCGACGCCGCGCCGGGACGCACCATCAAGGTCCAGATGGTGCACGAAGAGGGAACGCCCTGGATGGACATGACCATCGACGCGTGCGAACCGCCGCACCGGCTAACGGTTTCCGCCGTGGACGAGCACGGCAGCTGGCACCTGGACATGGCGCTCGTCGAGAGTGCGGGCGTGACCGAGCTGCGGTTCACGCAACACCTGACCGGCACGGAGGGCGTCGGCGAGGTCGGACCGGGCTGGGAGTACTACCTGGACGCTCTGGTGGCCTCGCACGTCGACCAGCCGGCACCGAACTTCGACGACTACTACCCGGCGATGAAAGAGCACTTCGAGGCTCAGCGATAGACACAGCGCATTAGTCCGCGGCACTCAGCACAGGGTCGGATGCCGCGTTGCTGTCAGGCGACGTCGTAGATCAGGTGCCGACCGATACGAGCAGGTAGGAGCGTTGGCTGGGATGCTCTACCGCGGTGTGGGGTGTTCGGTCTAGGCGGGCGACGAGGTCGATGCCGGCTTGCGCCAGGGCCGCCGTCTCCGCCGCCGGGTCGAGGAAGCGGAAGGTCAGGTCGACGGGCTGGTCCCACCAGTCGGTCAGGGTCTTTGCCTGCCCGGGCTGGGTGTCGGTGTCGCTGGTGTGGAAGCCGAGCAGGGCGTGTCCACCCTGGCGCAGCACCCGGGCGAACTCGGCGTAGGCGGCGTTGCGCCGGGACCCGTCGAGGTGGATCACCGCGTACCAGCAGAGGATTCCGCTCACGCTTCCGGATTGGATGGGCAGCGCGGTCATGTCCGCCGCGGCATACGGCAGCGACGTGGTGCGGCGCGCGATGGCGCACATCCTCGGTGACAGGTTTGCCGTGCAGCTCGTCGCCGATCTCGGCGGCGTAGCGCTCGGCCACCAGGTCGTAGCTGCGGCGCGTATCGGCAGCCTCTGCCGTGTGCGCGGCGGATGTCCTCGTCATGCCGGTCTCCGTTTCGTTGCGGGATCACCTCGGCGCCGACGGGTGCGAACCCGGTGGGGAGGAAGGCGAGCAGGGACCGACCGTTGCCTGGTGAGACAGCGGCGAAGACGGGTTGCCCGTCAGGGACGCAGGCGGTCAGCTCCGCGATTCGCTCCACCACCAGATCCCGGTGCTCGCTCAGCGGCTTTCTTCGAGGTCGCGGCCGCCCCGAACGCCCCGGCCGTGACTGGTTTCGACCCAGGGCCGACACAGTCGTCAGGTGACGCCTTTCGGCGGCATGATTGCGTCGCTGTGGTGTTCGGCCATCACGCGTTAGGCGGCGAGTTGCGCTCGCAGTCCCCACCGGTCGATCTGGATCCAGTACTCCGCGATCCTGCCGTCGGCGACGCGGTACACACAGCTGGTTACCTGGATGATGGGCTGGCCTGTGGGCAGCAATCCGTTGACGCTTCCGACGTGCGCTCCGTGCTGGGTCCAACGCGCGTACACCTTGTCGCCACTGCCGAACAACTCGTCGATCTCCAGACGGAACGGCCCGTAGGCCGTGAGCATCTCCTCGACATGCTCGGCGTACTCCTGCGGAGTACGTGTGATCGTCGCCGGGTCCTCAGCCTGCACCTGATGAGCGATCACCGTGGTCGTCATCAGCCGGTCGGCTTGTCCGGGATCGGCCCCCGAGCGAACGACCTGCAGAAACTCCCGGACCACCGAAACTGGGTCATGGATCATGGATCGATTGTGTCCCACCTGATCGTTTCGGCATGGCGGAGCCTGCGGTCTGTGCGTGCCGTCACCGGGTGACAAAGCCCTACGCCTGACCGGCGTCACCGACATCGCCACCACCGACCGACACCACGCCCGCGACAGCAACCGACCACTGGCACTTCCGGTCGGATCAGCCCGCCCGGCTCGTTCTCGTGTCCGCCCCACTCGCCGAGATCACGGGCAGCAAGGGGGCGGTCGGCGAAGCGCGAGAGCTGTCCGGCGTCGGCGACCCGGCCGCCGAGGCGGCCGTTGCGCTGGCCGAGGCAGCGGTGATCGCGGACGCCTACGGCGCGGTCCAGGGAGACGCGGACAACACCGCGCAGGAGACGGTCGCCTACGCCGAACGGGCTGTCGAGCTCGCCCGGCGCGCGGGCGACCCGGTGGCCGAGTCCGCCGCCCTCGACGCGCTCTCCGGCGCCAGGAGTTGGGCCGGTGATCCCTTCGGCGCCGCAGCTGCCGCCCGGCGACGGATCGACATCCTGGCTGCGATACCGCGCACCCCCGCCAGTACGCACGAGCAGATGGACGCCCTCGCGATGGCCGCCGGAAACGCCCTCGGCGTAGGGCAACTGTCCCAGGCCCGCCAATGGAGCAGACAGCTCGCCGACCATCCACTGCTGGCCGAGGCAGGTCACCACGCCACATCATGGCTCCTGGTCACCGAGGCGTTCGTCGGTCATGCCAACGCCGTGCTGACCGGCAGCGCGAGATTCCTCGACGCATGGGAGCAGAGCGGCCGGCAGCGGTCGTTCGTGCTCGGGCCCGGCTGCCGCGTCGGTCGCGATGATCCATGGCCTGCGTGGCGATCACGACGCTCGGGCGACCTGGCTCGCGATCGCCGACCAGGCGGGCCCCGTCCTGGACCACCGCCATGGCTACGGCGCGGTCTTCGACGCCATGGTCCTGCTCCATCACGGGGACGCGGACGCGGCGCTGGAACGGCTGGCGCCGGAGCCGGATGAGGTGTGGAAGTGGGTCTGCTGGGTCTGGCTGCACTGGTACGTGGCACTGCGGGCGGAGGCGTCGGTGCTCGCCGGACACCCGGATGCCCGGGACCGGGTCGACGCCGCCCGCAGCGTGGTCGCCGGCAACCCGGTCGCCACCGTCCAGCTGGACCGGGCAGAGGCACTGTTGGACGGCGACCTGAGGCGACAGCTCGCCGCGGCAGCGGCGTTCGACGCGGCGGGCTGCCCCTACCAGTCGGCGCGCACACTGCTACCCGTCGGGAACGGCCAGGTCGCCGAGGGCACGGCGGCACTCGCCGACCTCGCCCTCACGCCGGTAGCCGTCGGGTAGCCGCAGCGCCAGCCACGGCAGGGGCTGGCCGAGCACCGTACCCGTGATGCCTTTTGCCTGGTTGGCCACCGCCCAGCAGACGTAACCCACCACGCCCAGCGTCACGCTCAGGCCCGTAGCGACCAGCCATCGGGCCGGAGCCGCGGCGATCGGAGTGCCACGGCGGATCCGGCGGATGACGGCTGCGGCGGGCCAGCTTGCCAGCGCCGCCAGCAGCAGCGCGAACAGCCCGAATCCGAGGCCCGTCAGCGGGGTCACCGGCCAGCTGTCGATGCGCTGGGTGGGCAGGGCGTCGGCGCTCGACGGAGGAAGATTGCCGCTGGTGACGTCGACCAGCCAGGAGGTCATCAGGTCGGCGTACCCGGGCAGCAGTTCACCGAACGAGTACCCGCCCAGCTCAGGGCCACCGATCCGGTCGTATCCGTCGGTGGTGACCCGGCCGGCGTGGTGCCCGCGCGGGAGGATTCGGATGGTGACGCTGCGGCACTCCCGACCTGACCGCCGCCCACACCCACGGGTTCAGGTCAGGTCAAGGCGGGGCAATTCCCGGCGGGAACGGATGCCAAGCTTGCGGAAGGCGCGGTAGAGGTGGTGCTCGACGGTCCGCGGGCTGAGGAAGAGTTGGGCGGCGATCTCCCGGCTGGTGCTGCCGTCCGCAGCCAGTCGGATCACCTGGCGCTCCTGGGGGGTGAGCCGGTCCAGTGGGTTAGCGGCGGTCGGCGCAGCCGGGACGAGCGTCTCCCCGGTCGCCTTGAGCTCGGTACGCACCCGTGTCAGCCACGGTTCCGCATCGAGCTGTTCGAATGTCTTCAGGGCGGCGCGCAGGGACGCCCGCGCGTCGCTGCGTCGTCGGGCGCGACGCAGCCACTCGCCGTAGAGAAGCTGGGTGCGCGCCTGTTCGAAAGGCCGGCCCGCGTTCTCGTGGGCATCAAGGGCGCGCAGGTAGTCGTCCTCGTCGTCGGACAGTAGAGCACGGACGCGAGCGGTGAGCGCCTGCGCCCACGGCTGCCGACCGGCCCGGGCCCACGCCTCCAGCCGGCGCAGCGCTTCCTCGGCCCGGGCCGGCTCACCCATCCGTACGGCAGCCTCGGCTTGGTCGGCGCCTGCGGCGATCAGGGCGGAGGCGTGTCGCAGCGGCCCCCGGGTGGCCGCCTCCAACCGGTTCAGCGCCACCTCGTATCGACCCAGCCCCAGATCGAGCAGGCTGAGTGAGATAAGCCCGCTCATGCCGCCGGTGTCGGGTTCGCCGCCCGCGAGGCGTACGCAGCGCTCCTCGTCCCCTTCGATGGCCGCGACTCTGGCCAGGACCGAGTTCAGCTGCGACACCCGTTGCAGCAGGCCCGTGTCATGGGCGATGCGTATGGCCTCGGCCACGGATGCCTCGGCATCCCGGTGCCGTCCGGCCAGTATCTGCACACCGGCCAGGTCCTGCAGCACCTGCGGCAGCGCGCCCACGAGCCCATGACGGCGGCAGTGCAATGCCTGCGCCTCTGCCAGTTCACGGGCGTTCGCGTCGTCACCGAGGATCATCGCGCAGAAGGTGGCCCAGGTCATGGTGATATCCGCGGGCGGCGCTGTCGCCCCGTTGAGTCTTTCTCGCACGGAACGGGAATGGCTCGTCATCAGCTCCGTCAGCAACGGCAGCCCTCGCGCGTAGTCCTCGTCCACGAGATGCGCCATCCCCAGCACCATCGGGTCGGGGCGGCCCAACGCGCGTAGCCGTTCGGCCGCGTCCCGGATGGCATCCCGGTCACCGCTGAACCACGCGTACCCGGCGCTGGTGCGCAACATGGTCACGGCGGCGTCCGGGTCGGCGTGTGCGGATCGTTCGACCAGCATTCGGGCCGCGAGCCGGCGCTCGCCCAACTCGAACTCCACGGTGGCGCGCACGCGCGCCAGTCTGGCCAGCGACTCGGGATCGTCCACCAGTTGCTCGGCCTGGTCGGCCAGTTGTGCCGCCTGCGCGGCGTGCCCGGCGGAAAGCGCGAGTGAGGCCGCCTCGCCCAGCCGGGCCGCCCGGTCCGACAGGCCGGGGGTGAGGTTCGCGGCCTGCTCGTACAGGCCGGCGGCGGCGGCGTACGCGGCCCGGGCCCGGGCGCGTTCAGCGGCCCGGACGATCTCCGCGGCGACACCTTCGTCGGCGGAGGTGGTGGCGACGGCGAGGTGGCGGGCGCGGCAGTCCTCGTCGGTCGCCGACTCCGCGAGCGCTTGGTGCACGGCGATCCGTCGCGCGAGCGGCGCCCCCTGGTAGGCGGCGGTGCTGATCAGGGGATGCCGGAAGGTGACGACGTTCGCGGTGACTTGGACGAGCCCCGCCTTCTCGGCCTCCGTCAGGTCCTCCAAGCCGACTCCCAGCGCGGTGGCGGCGCCGAGCAGCGTCGGCAGGTGGCCGCGCGCCTCGGCGGCGGCCGCCAGCATCATCAGGCGTGTCCTTTCCGGCAGCCGCCCGATCCGCGAGCGGAAGGACGCAAGCACCTGGTCGGTCACCGGCATGGGCCCGGCAACTGTGTGGTAGCTACGCCGTGCCGCGGCGAACTCGATCAGTGCGAGCGGGTTGCCCGCCGACTCCTGGATCACCTGCTCACGCAGAGCGGGCGTGAGCCCCCGCCCCTCCAGCAACCGCACGGCGTCCTCCGGCGGCAGCCGTGACGGCCGCAGTTCCGGCAAGCCCGTCGCCGGGAAACCCTCCTCCCGCGTGGCGAACAGCATCGCCACCCCCTCGGCGGCCAGCCGGCGTGCGGCGAACAGCAGCGCGTCGGCGCTCGCCCGGTCCAGCCACTGCGCATCGTCCACCAGGCACAACAGAGGGCCGTCGTCGGCCACCTCCGCCATCAGCGTCAGCACGGCCAGCCCCGACAGGAACCTGTCGCCTCCGCCCTCACCTTGGGCACCAAGCAACGCGCGCAGCGTCTGGGCCTGTGGCCCCGGCAGCGCGTTGAGCCGGTCCCGCACCGGCCAGACCAACTGGACCAGACCGGCGAACGCCAGGTCGGCCTCCACCTCGACGCCGGTGACGCGCAGCGTGGTAAGACCGGCGCCGTCGGCGTACTCGCCGGCCCACGCCAGCAGCGCCGATTTGCCAATCCCTGGCTCGCCGCGCACGACGAGGCTGCCGCTCCGGCCGGTGCGCGCCGCGTCGACCAGGTCTCTGATCGCCGCCTGCTCGCCCGCCCTGCCGTACAGCACCCTGCGCTCCCTGTCCGTAGGTACGTACGACCCGCCCTCCGTACGCGAATACGGAAACTCTACCGATTCGGCCCGTAACCCCCTGTGCGTAGCGTCGGGCCAGCACAACACCCGTACCGGCAAGGGAGATAGACGTGAATGACGAGCTCCTCCACCCTGTGACTGTGGGCGAGCTGACCCTGCCCAACCGTCTCGTCATGGCACCGATGACCCGCAGTCGAGCCCGCGGTGGTCTGGTCCATGATCTGACGGCCGAGTACTACGGCCAGCGCGCTGGCGCGGGTCTGATCGTCACCGAAGGAACACAACCGTGCGTGCTCGGCCAGGGTTACATCGACACCCCCGGTCTGCACACGCCCGAACAGGCGGCGGCCTGGCGGCGGGTCACCGACGAGGTGCATCGGCGCGGCGGCCGGATCTTCGTCCAGCTCATGCACTCCGGACGGATCGGTCATCCCATCCTCTATCCCGGCGGTGAACTGCCGATCGGGCCGTCGCCGATCCCCTCTGGCGAACGGCTGTACACCCCCGCCGGGCTGCTGGACCACCCCACACCACGCGAGATGACCATGCTGGACATCGCCCGCGCCGTCGAGGACTTCGTGACGGCGGCCCGATACGCTCTGGACGCCGGATTCGACGGAGTCGAGTTGCACGGCGCCAGCGGATACCTGATCCACCAGTTCCTGTCGGACAACACCAACCACCGCGCCGACGCCTACGGGGGGTCGGTGGCCAGGCGCATCAGGTTCGCCGTGGAGGTAGCCCAGGCAGTCGGCGATGCGATCGGCGCCGCGCGCACCGGGCTGCGGATCTCGCCGGGCATCACCTACAACGGCATGGACGAAAGCGACTCCGAGACCCTCTACACCGAACTGGCCCGCGCGCTCGCCCCACTGGGCCTGGCGTACCTGCACGTCTCGGAGAACGACACCCGCGCCATCACCAAGCTGGTGCGCGCCGAGTGGCCCGGCACGCTGATCCTCAACCCGCACCCCAGAGGCGACGACGCGCCCGCGAGCCCCGAGGAAGGTGTCGATGCGGTGCGCTCCGGACTCGCGGAC
Source organism: Micromonospora sp. KC721 (assembly GCF_004348355.1). Taxonomy (NCBI): domain Bacteria; kingdom Bacillati; phylum Actinomycetota; class Actinomycetes; order Micromonosporales; family Micromonosporaceae; genus Micromonospora; species Micromonospora sp. KC721. The sequence continues at coordinate 45,783 of NZ_SMJY01000009.1, forward strand.
GCGATCGCCTACGGGCGGCTGTGGCTGGCCAATCCCGACCTGCCTGCCCGGATCGCGGCGGGCGGCCCGTACGCCGAGGCCGACCCTGCCACCTTCTACGGCGGCGACCACCGGGGCTACACCGACTACCCGCTGCTGACGCAATGAGTGCCCCGATGACCCGAGATTGCGCCTCCCACCCCGCCAGCCGCCCGGGCATCCTGGCGGGAGCCGGATCTGCCCGGGACAGGGCGCTCGCGCGAGGCGCGAGTTCCGACCAGGCCGGCGCCGGCGTTGGAACGAGCACAATGCCTTCGGCGGAGGAGCATGTCGCCCGGACGTGCGAGCAGGGCGGCTGGGTTCCAGCGGGATGGCTGGCGGTGCTGGCCGGGCCGCTGTCATTCGGCATCGCCGGGCCCGCCCTGGTCCTCTCCGACGTCGCCCGCGACCTCGACCTCACGCCCGCGGCGGTGACGTGGATCGTCACCACGTTCGGCTGGGCCATCGCGGTCGGCACCCCGCTCATGGCCAGACTGCAGAGCCGCCGCGGCACCCGCACGGCCCTGGTCGGCTGCGGCACACTGGTGCTGCTCGGCGGAATCCTGACCTTGGCCGCACCGGTGCTGCCGGTTCTCGTGACCGGCAGCGCCCTCCAAGGGCTCGGCACGGCCGGGCTCACCACCATCGCGATGAGTCTCACGCGCTCGGCTCGCATGATGGGACTGGTCACCGCATCGCTGGCCACGGTCGGCTCTGTCGCGCCACTGGTAGGCGAGGTGGTCGCGGGGCTGCTGGGGTGGCGTGCCGCGCTGGCGCTGCCCATGCTCAGCCTGCTCGCCATGCCCCCCGTTCTGCGCCGCCGGCCCGTCACGGCGCTGTCCGCCGCCCGGTTCGACCTGCCCGGCGCGGCGCTGCTGACCGCGCTGGTCACCGCCCTGGTGTTCGTGCCGCATGCCTGGCAGGTCGCCACCCCCGCTGCGGTGGCCGCCGGATTGGCGTTCGCCCTGTGGCTGCGGCACCGGCCGGACGGGTTTGTGCCGGCGGCGGTGGTTCGGTCGCCGGCATTCCTGCTGGCGGCGGGGACGGCGTTCCTGCTGGCGGTGGTCAACTTCGGAACGATGTACGCTCTGCCGCCGCTGCTGGCCGAGCGGGCCGGCTGGACCGGCCAGCAGGTCGGCCTGGCCATCACCTGGCCGCTGCTGTTCGGCGGGATCGCCTCCTACGTCGTGATCGCGGTGACGGCAAGGACACCGTTCGAGTTTCTCGTCGTGCTCTTTCCCCCGTTGGCCGGGGCGGGAATCGTGCTGGCCGGCCTGACGACCGCGCCCTTCGCGCTGCTCGGCGCTCAGGCCCTCACCTCGGTTGCCGCGGCCTCCGGCCAGGGAGCACTCGCCACACACGCCGGGACCGCCGTGCCGGAGGACTCGCGAGCCGCCGCGATGGGTCAGTTCAACCTGGCCTATCTGCTCGGTGCCGCCTTCGGGCCGGCGATCGCCACACTGCTCCTTGCCTGAGCAGTAGAGCCAGGCCAGCCCGATCGGCCAGCCGCCTGGTGGCGAAGCCCCAGCAACTCGATCTCGGCTCGGACCGCGGCACCGCACAGCACGCCTCGCGAGGCGGCCGAGGTGAGCTGTGTGCCCAGGGCGTGCGGGCAATTCCTGGAACGCCACCGCCCGCCACAACGGGCCGGGCCGAGGTCAGCCGGCCGCCAGCCCCGACGCGCTACCGGTCTCCCCGGTCACCTCACCCAACATCTCCTCACCTACATGTCTAAAGGAATCGCGAAGAAATGATTGTGCTTCCGGATCGGCCACCGCGCCACGAACATCCAACGGAGAAACGTAGTCCTGCCGCTGCCCGCGCATGGCATTGTCCAGCCGAACTCGAAGAAAAGCCTCAAGTCCCACCGAGTCCCGAAGTTTGACACCTTCTAGTGCCCGACAGACGTGACCGTACGCCTTTTCAGCCTCTTCGAAGTAGAATCCGCCCGGCGTTTGCGGCAGCAGCTCCCTAGTCAGCTCCACGCCCCCACGAAATGCGACATCACGAAATTCGGAAGCCGAAAAGTCGTTCTCCCCGAATCGATTCCTACTCCTGCCAAGCTCCCGGGAGCCCGCCTCAGTCAATCCAGCGTCGAACACCACCCTCTCCAGCTTGGCGCCGAACCAGCAGCCGGTGAATTCCGCCTCGAGGCAGAGCCATCCCTTGATCCTGCACCGCTCGAACCTGCAGTCCTTCAAGCCCACTCGCCCGATCGACGCCAGATGCATCCGGCAACGATCAAACAGGCAGCCCTCAAGACTGGACTGCCCGACTCCCGCCCCGAGGCTGCCATAAGATATGCCGAGGCCGCGGAATGTGACCCGACTTAGACGGGACCCGTTGGCGATTACCAACTCATCTATTCCGCGCGAGGAGAACACCTCATCTCTCACGTCGCGGCCGTCGATGATCAGGCGACTTCCGGCAACATACGAAACGGGGTCGGTCAAAGTCCCTCCCACGTGCGTTCAATACTGGTCCCCGCAGATTCGATCATGATCCGGCCCGGCCACAACGGACAGTGCTTGACATCGTTGAAGGCCGACCGAACCCGGGTTACCGGGCGTCGACGCCGGAGGACCTACTGGTTGGCGGGCAGGCCCGGAATGGGGAACTCCACCTCGCTGCGGATACCCACCAGCTCCTTGCCCCGGTCGACCAGACGCTTCTTCGGGCTGACGAAGGCGACAATGCCGGCGCTGATCCGATCAACCCAGGCGCACATCGTGACGTGGTACCGCCCGTCGCGGCCGTCACCGCAGGCTGCCACGCCACCCAACGGTCCCGCGTCGACCGCCCGGACCTCCCCCACCGACGGGTACAGCCCGAAGAGCGTGGTCAGCGTCGCTTCCTCGTCCCGGACCGTGCCGGCGGCAGCGCTGACCAGAACCGCGTGGTCGGCGTCGGTCTCACCGTTGTACACGGACGCGACAGCCCTCTCATGGCGGCGATCATCCACCAGACGATCAAGGACGCTGTAGTTCCTGATCGCGACACCCGTCAGCGTCCGGTCGTCGAAGCGAGAGCGACTGCCCAACCGCATCGGCAACTCAAGCCGAGCCCGCATACTCGACGGGCTCGCCGAGGGCTGCGCCGACGCCGACGACGAGGACGGCTCCGAGCGGTGCCCGGAGGAAGCCGAACACCCGACAGCCGCTCCAACGACCACCATGACCACAACCCCGCACACGGCGACCCGGCCGCGCCCCACCATGATCGCGTACCCCAAGGCCCGCCCCTCGTCGTGATCACAATCCCGGGGACGATACCGCAGGCTGCCAGCTCCACCGCCGGCCCACCGCAGCGCGACCAGCCCGCCTCACTCGACAGGCGCGCCAGCGCGTCGCCGGTCTGCCTGCGCCACTGGCCGTCATCTCCGCCGCATCTGCCCGATCGACGGCAGAACCGCCTTCCGACGCAGCTTGGCGCTGCGTCGGGTTCGCGTTGCGCGAGAAGGGGTCCGCGCTGCCGTTCTGGCGGCCCTCTGCGCGGTTAGCTGAACGTGAAGGTCACGTCGTCGACGTCGAAGGCCGTGACGCCGTTGCCGGCAGTCTCGCTGGCGACGAAGCTTACCGTCGCGGTGCGCTCGGTCGTCGCCGTTCCGGTCGACATGGTGTACTGCCGCCACTGCGACCCGCCGTCGAAGGCCAGCGAGAACCTCGTCTTAGGGGGTATCCCGGTGACCGCCAGCCCGACGTTCAGGTAATCGCTGCGGCTGGTCTCCGTGGTGGTGGTCCGGACCCAGAAGCGGACCGTCAGGTCGCAGTCGGCCGGCACCGTGACGTTGGTGCGCAGCAGGTCGGTACGCGTCACGTCCAGCCCGGCGAAGGTGGCGTACGCGCGGCCGGTGTGTGCGGGCCGGGTCGCGTCGCCGAGCACGACGATGCGGGGGCCGGCAGTCCAGCCGGTGCTGCCGCGCTCGAACCCCGGGTTTGCGTGGATCTGCCCGGTGCAGGGCGTGTCGGCCGCCGGCCGACCGTAGGGCACGCTGCCCGCGGCCAGGAGCAGCAGGGCCGCAGCCGAGGCGGTGGTGACAAAGGCCTTCATCAGTCCTCCCCGTGTCGATGCATTCGAACCTATCGATGCCTATCGACCATGCGCGATGGACGTCGACAGGTCAAGCCCTTCCCGGTGTCAGCTCTGCACGGCCGGGCGGATGACGAGCGAGCCGACCTCGACGTCGTTCGACGGAGAAGCACACCGCGCGGGCGGGCGATGACGCCGTCCAGACGGACCTCGCCGCCACCGTCCTCATCGGCTACACCCTGGCCGAGGCGGCCCGCTCGCTCAGACGGACACGGCAAGCCCCAGTCGCACTGCCCGATGTTGCCGGTCTGTCTCTCGTTGCCAATCTGTCATTCGAAACCCGCCAAGGCCGGCCAAGCCGCTCAGCTCGCCAGGCGTCGCGCAGGCTTACGCCCGTCGGCACAGTGACGACGGGTGTTACGTCTCGTCCGTACGGGGTTTCCCGCTGAGGGACTTCTGATAGTCGTCCGCGTAGGTGCGCGAGTCCTTGATCAGATCGTCGCAGAAGGCGGCGACGTCGTTGCCGATGAGTTCCAAGACCCCCGTGCCGGCCGCGACGCCCTCCTCGAAGAAGTCGACGATCTCGGGGAGCAGGCGCCCGTCAGCCAGGCCGATCGGTCCGACCTTGAACAGGTATCTCTGCATCTCCTTGTAGACGATCTGGTAGTCCGGCGGGAGCGCCTTGACCCGAGCCACGTGCGCCCGCCACTGCTTCTTGCCCTCGATGATGTCCTGAATGCTCACGTCAGCCTCCCAGCCGGCCCAGTTTCCTCGCAACGTTGGCGTTCAACTGCTCGCGCCACCGGTCGCGATAGGTCCGTGCCCCCGCCCCGCCGGCCAACGCCGCACAAAAGCCGGGAATGTCGTCGCCGAGCACCTCGTCGACGCTCTGCCCGTCCACCGAGGCTTCTTCGAGCAGCCCCAGGGCGGCGTCGATGATCGGCATCAGATTGCGACCTGTGAAGCCCGCGTAGGGCAAGAGGTTGCCCTTGATCTGTTCCCACGCCGCCGGGTAGTCGGCCGGCAATGCCGCCGCCCGGGCTTCGAACACCTTCCACTGCCTGGTGAGATCGCTGCCTGTGATGGTCTCCCAGAAGCTCATCCCCGGCCCCCCTTGAGGCTGTCGATGCGTGACGAGACGTACTGCCATTTCGCCCAGAACGTCGCGAGTTCCCTGCGCCCCGCGTCGTTGAGCCTGTAGAACTTGCGCGGCGGGCCCACGTCGGATGGTCGTTTCGTCACCTCGACGAGTCCGTTTCTCTCCAGTCGCAGCAAGATGGTGTACACCGTCCCGTCGATGACGTCCGCGAAGCCGAGTTCATTCAGTCGGCGCGTGATGGCGTACCCGTAGGTCTCCTCGCGGCCGATGATTTCGAGGACGCAGCCCTCGAGCGTGCCCTTCAGCATCTCCGTCAGGTCGTCCATCACCCTCCTCTTCGACCCCCGGTACCTCGTACCACCGGGTACCGCTACACGGTAACACCGCATACCGCTATCCGGTAGTGCCGAGTAGCGCATGGAATAGCTCCTCGGCCTGGCTCAGCCTGGGTTCCGAGATAACCGCCGGGCCAGGCGTGCGCGTCCCGTTGTGGCACATCGGCGACGCCGCGAGGCTCCTCACCGCGGTCTGCCCCGCCGGCCCCGCAAAGACCTCCCGCTGGGCCGGCTACGCGGCAAGGATGGCACCGTACCGTGCTGCTGGCCGACCGAGGCTACGTCGCGGTGTTGGCGAGGCGGTGGTCGAGGGCGGTGTGGCGGCGCCCGGCGCTGACGGTGCGTACGGCGGCGTTGAGGGCGCGGCGGGAGCCGACGAGGACGACGAGCTTCTTGGCGCGGGTGACGGCGGTGTAGAGCAGGTTGCGTTGCAGCATCATCCAGGCGCTGGTGGTCAGGGGGATGACGACGGCGGGGTATTCGGAGCCTTGGGAGCGGTGGATGGTCATGGCGTAGGCGTGGGCGAGTTCGTCGAGTTCGTCGAAGTCGTAGTCGATGATCTCGTCCTCGTCGGTGCGTACCGTGAGGGTCTGCTCGTCGGTCGAGAGGTGGGTGACGATGCCGAGGGTGCCGTTGAAGACGCCGGCTTGGCCCTTGTCGTAGTTGTTGCGGATCTGGGTGACCTTGTCGCCGACGCGGAACACCCTCCCACCCATCCGTCGCTCGGGCTGCCCCTCGCGGTGTGGGGTGAGCTTCTGCTGCAGCAGGGTGTTCAACGCGGCGGCGCCGGCCGGACCGCGGTGCATGGGGGTGAGCACCTGCACGTCCCGGCGGGGGTCGAGGCCGAAGCGGGCGGGGACGCGGGTGCAGGCGACGTCGACGGCCAGCGCGGCGGTGGCGTCGGTGTCGTCGCTGGAGAACAGGAAGAAGTCCGGCAGGCCCTGGAGGAGGGGCGGGCGGCCGGCGTTGATGCGGTGGGCGTTGGTGACCACGCCGGACTGGGCGGCCTGGCGGAAGATCTGGGTCAGCCGCACCCGGGGGATGGCGGGTGCGGCGAGCAGGTCCCGCAGGACCTCGCCCGCGCCGACGGAGGGAAGCTGGTCGACGTCTCCGACCAGCAGCAGATGCGCGCCGGGTGGGACGGCTTTGACGAGTTTGTTGGCGAGGATCAGGTCGAGCATGGAGGCCTCGTCGACGACGAGCAGGTCCACGTCGAGGGGGTTGTCCCGGTCGTAGGAGGCGTCTCCGCCGGGGCGTAGCTGCAGCAGCCGGTGCACGGTGGCGGCGGGGTGCCCGGTCAGCTCGGACAGGCGTTTGGCGGCGCGTCCGGTCGGGGCGACGAGGGTGACCTTGGCTTTCTTCGCGGCGGCGAGTTCGACGACGGAGCGGACAGTGAAACTCTTGCCGCAGCCCGGACCGCCGGTGAGCACCGCGACCTTCGAGGTCAACGCGAGCCGGACTGCCTGCTCCTGCTCGGGGGCGAGGTCGTTGCCGGTACGCGCTCTCAACCAGGTCAGGGCCTTGCCCCAGTCGACGTTCGTGAAGTGGGGTAGCCGGTCGGCGCGGTCGTTCAGCAGCCGCGCCAGCGAGGAGGCGAGGGACTGCTCGGCGCGGTACAACGGCACCAGATACACCGCCTGCACCGGCTCCCCGCCGCTGCCGGGCAGGGTTTCCCGCACAACGCCCTCGTCGGCGACCAGGTCGTCCAGGCAACGGCCGACGAGGTCGGCGGACACGTCGAGGATCTTCGTGGCGTCGGCCACCAGCTCAGCTTGGGGCAGGAAGCAGTGGCCGCTGTCGGTGGCCTCGGACAACGTGTACCGCAGGCCGGCCATGACCCGCTGCGGGCTGTCGTGCGGGATCCCCACCGACCGGGCGATGGTGTCGGCGGTCTTGAAGCCGATGCCCCACACGTCGGCGGCCAGCCGGTACGGCTCCTTCGTCACCACGTCGGTGGACGCGTCGCCGTACTGCTTGTAGATCCGCACCGCCAGGGACGTGGAGACGCCGACGCCCTGCAGGAAGACCATCACCTCTTTGATGGCCTTCTGTTCCTCCCACGCCGCGGTGATCTTCGCGGTGCGTTTCGGGCCCAGCCCGGGTACCTCCACCAGGCGAGCGGGTTCCTCCTCGATGATTCTCAGCGTGTCCAGGCCGAAATGGGCGACGATCCGTTCGGCGAATACCGGGCCGATGCCCTTGACCAGTCCTGAGCCGAGGTAACGCTGGATGCCCTGGATCGTGGCCGGCAACACGGTGGTGTAGGAGGCGACCTCGAACTGCCGGCCGTACCTCGGATGCGACGACCACCGGCCGTGCAGCCGCAGGCTCTCCCCCGGCTGCGCGCCCAACAACGCGCCCACCACCGTCAACAGGTCACCGCCGCGGTCGGTGGCGACGCGGGCGACGGTGTAGCCGGTCTCCTCGTTGACATAGGTCAGCCGCTCGAGCACCGCCTCCAGGGTGGCCTGGGACGGGCGCGACGGAACGGTCACGCAGCCATCCTGCCGCATCCCCGTCCTTGACAAGCAGCCCCTGTCCTAGCCCGGCCCCGGCACCAAAGGGGCTCCTCCGGCTGCGCCTGACCATCCCAGTGCGTCGCGGTGTCAAGAAGAGCGGCGCGTCCCAGTTGCTCGGCAGGCATCTCGATTGGGTGCACGGCGGACTGTGCTTATCCTTCTCCCGTGGCACTGCGGTTCCAGACGCGCGCGTCCGACTCGCCGTGGGTCGACACCGTGTGGACCTGCACGAGCGAGCACGTCACTCAGATGACCTCCGTTGCGACGGTGTGCTGGGGCCTGGTGTTCTGGGAGCGCGAGGGCACGGCGTACGCGGGCATTACCGGACCCGAGACCAAGACTGACGCCGCGCCGGTGCCGGAGGGCGCGACCTTCGTCGGCATCGAGTTCGCCGTGGGTACGTCACTGCGGGCCGTGCCCACGCCGGACCTGGTCGACAGCGGCGTCGAGCTTCCCGACACCACCCGCCGGACCTTTCGGTTGGACGGCGTCCGCTGGGAGACGCCCGGCCCCGACGACGCCGAGGCCCTGGTCGACCGTCTGGTCCGCGTCGGAGCCGTGGTCAGTGACCCGCTCGTCACCGCGGTCCGCCGAGGCCACCGTCCAGCGGTCTCGGACCGCACCATCGAACGCCGGTTCCGAGCGGCGACCGGGCTCACCCAGGGCGCCGTACGGCAGGTCGAACGCGCGCGCAAGGCTGCAGCGCTCTTGGCCGCCGGCGCCCCAGTGGCCGATGTCGTCTCCGAGCTCGAGTACTTCGACGAGCCGCACCTGGCCCGTACGCTGCGCCGGTACGTCGGCCGTACCGCGCGGCAACTCCGCGAGGGCACCGGCGGTCCGATCGCCCTGAATCTGGATCAGCGAACGACGTCGTAGATCAGCTTTACGACACCGTTCGGGTAGGCCGCGGAGGACCGGAGGCTCAGTACCTGCTTGTCCTTGTCCGCCTTGCTGAACAGGCTCTTCCCGGCTCCGAGCAGCACCGGGAAGACGAGAAGATGGTATCGGTCGATCAATCCCGCGTCCGACAGCCGTCGGGTGAGTTCCCCACTGCCGTGAATGAAGATCGCGCCGCCCCCGCTCTTCTTGAGCTCGACGACCTCGTCGGTCGAGCGCAGGATTGTCGTCGGGCCCCATCCCTGGACGAGGGCGTCGTCGGGCAGCGTGGTCGAGACGACGTACTTGGGCAGTTCCTTGTAGGCGGCGTGGTCGTCCGAGTCGCGCCAGACCGGCGCGAACGCCTCGTAGCTTCGACGGCCGAACATCAGGGCCGTCGTCTCCTCGAGTTCCTCGCCCTTGAGTGAGAATGCCTCGGGTAGGAATTCGATGTCCTTGAACACCCAGCCGCCGCTGCGGTGCTCCTCACCCGGCCCACCACCAGGGGAGTCCATAACCCCGTCGAGCGAGATGAACCCGGTGTAGATCAGCTCACGCATGTCGTGTTCTCCTCATGATCAGGCGACAAGCGTCACCATGTAGATCGAACGGCCGCAGCGCTGGGCCGACGCACCGCGGCGGAGCGCGACGCCCATGCTAGGAAACTGCCACCGCACCGGTCTTGTACGGAAACGACGGCACGGGCAGGCAGGGGCACCACCGCAGCCGGGCCACAGCCGACGCACGACCGCCGAGATGATCGAAAGCAAGGGTGTGCAGTCCCACCGTGGCTTCGGTGCCACAGCCCTTGCCCTGGTACTGCATGCCGAGATCACGGCCCTTGCTCCGGCCCGCTCGGCGGTAGCCGACCGGGATGCTGAACGTCGTGCCGGAGCGCCGCCGCCCGGTGTGGGTGACGACGGTGCGGCGGCCATTGCCTTCCCGAACCCGGGCGACGACCGCAGGCCGAGGACGCAGGCGTTGAATCGGTCGACGGCACGACGGTACGTGTTTCGCATGCGCGTAACGCCAGGGTCGCCGTGGACCGGCGGCCCCGAACTGAGAGTGCGCGCGGGTGCTTGTGACTCGTAGGTTGTCGGTCATGACGGACGTGCGGCTGGAGCCGATGACCGAGGATCAGTACAAGCCGTGGCGGGCGGAGGCCGAGGCGCACTACGCACAGAGCGTCGCCGCGTCGGGCCGGTCGGCGCAAGACGCCGCCCGCAAGGCCGCCGACACCTACGCGCAGCTGCTTCCCGACGAGTTCGCCACCCCTGACCACCATTTCTGGTATGCCTACGACGGCGACCGCCGGGTCGGTTTCCTCTGGGTCAAAGTCACCCACGACACCGCGTTCGTCTACAACGTAGCCGTCGAACCGGACGTACGCCGCCAGGGCTACGGCCGCGCGATCATGCTGGCCGCCGAGCGCTGGTGCCACGACAACGCGCTGACCAGAATCGGCCTGCACGTCTTCGCCCACAACACCGGCGCCCGAGCCCTCTACGAACAGCTGGGCTTCACCGAGACCGGCCGCAACATGGCCAAAGACCTGTGACCGGCGTTTCTCGTCCGGTTCGCCGACGGCACGCGCCGCACGGCCCCGCGCTCGCCGAGCCAAGAGGTTCTTTTCCTCCAAGGTGCTCCGACAACTCCTAGCTCCTTGGGCGTTGGAGTCGCCGGCAGCAGATGAAGAACTGCCGCGAGCAGGATGGTCGCTCAGCCCGGAGGGTTCACCCCGCGGCCGATGCCTGCGGTGTGCTGGCTGCATCGGCGGGCTTGGTGACCAGCGAGGACAGGTGTTCCTCGCGGGTGAACAGCATGCGGCAGGTGGCGCCACTGGCGAAGGTCACCGGCCGCACGAACCTCAGACGGTGCCGCGAGGGGCTCGATGGCATCGGCCCAGTTGAGGTCGAAACGGCACAGAATCGGCTGCAGCTCGCCACGGCCGGCCGCGACCAGAACCTCGTGGAAGAGGCAGCGGCGCACGTCCAGCACGTACACCCGGGTGACGTCTCCACTGACCTCGCAGCTCAACCACATTATCGGCTCATCCGACCGGAACGATCCGGATGCGGTCGGGACGTGGTGACAGCCGAACTTGGACGTTCCTGTGACATGGCACCTCCGACCCTGCGGTTCGAGGACTTCCCGGCCGTTATCGGCGGAAACGGGAGGGGCGCATGTCTTGACCCGGACCCAAAGATACGTCGATCGGGTGGGTATCGCACGCCAGGTTGCCCTCAGGCCCGCCAACCCTGGGTACATTGGTCGAAGCCACTCTCCGTCGATCCCAGACTGGTTGAGGGTAGGCAGGTCCTGCGCGCTTCTGGCACCCCTCTGTGTCAAGAGGCGGCGAGGAGCGGTGTTCTACGGTTCCTGGCCCGCCTGCCGCGAGGTACTCGGCTTCGGCTGCATACATTCCTTGGAGCACGGACAGGGCGGTCGTTGTCGAAGGCATGATCATGACCGTTACTCTGACTCAGGATGCCACCCTGTGCTGCCGGGAATCGGTCGTCGCGTTGCGTCGGCACGACCCGCTGAGCGCCCGCTCATCGGCACGTCCAGACGTCGGCGGCCGGCATGCACGTCACCTTCGGTGGCGAGCGCTTCGCGGCATGAGAGTTGCATGCTGCCGGCAGGGCTGGCAGGCAATACCCTTGACCATGAAGCACGGCTTCCTCCGGCACATCCAACGCTCGGGCTCGGCCGGTCCGCGCTCGCTGCTCGACTCGAGAGGTACGCCTATGCTCGGTACACCGGAACCCGTCACGTACCTCATCGTGGACGGGGAGAACATCGATGCCACTCTCGGCAACAGTGTTCTGGAGCGCCGGCCGGCCCCTGCGGAGCGACCCCGGTGGGAGCGCCTGCGGGAATTCGCGCGGGACACGTGGCAGCGGCCGGTGAAGGGACTGTTCTTCCTCAATGCCTCGGGTGGCGGTCTGCCGATGCCCTTCGTCCGGGCCCTCCTGAGCATGGAATACCGGCCCATCCCGCTCGCTGGCTCGTCGGATCAGAAGGTGGTGGACATCGGCATCCAGCGGACGTTGGAGGCTATCGCCCGGCGCTCAGGCAATGTGATGCTCGCCAGCCACGACGGCGATTTCCTGCCGCAGGTCGGCGCGCTCCTACGAGGTGATCATCAGGTCGCGGTCGTCGGGTTCAAGGAGTTCCTCAACGCCGGCTTCGCCGACCTGCCGGGCCTGCAGGTATTCGACATCGAGGAGGACGCGGGCTGCTTCACCAACGTCCTTCCTCGGGTTCGCATCATCGACCTCGAAGACTTCGACCCTGAGCGCTTCTTGTAGGCCGGACAGCATCTGCGGACCGGCCGCAAGGACTGTAGTCGCCGTGCCCACCCTGGCTCGGCACTGATCAGAGACACAGGTCAGGTGCCCCCGGCACTTTCGCCAACGCCTCGTCGCCGCTGGCCAACCCCTGCGCGACGGCGATGGGTGCGAGACCCGTAGCCGACGACCAGCGTGTGTGACAGCAGCGCGAAGAGTAGATCATCGTCCCAGTGCTGAAGACGCTGGGCCGGGTCAGCGCCACCGCCGGCACAATACCCGCGCCTTGTTGCCGGCAGATGCGGATCTGCCGCCGGGCCGTCGCTGGAGGTCCCGAGCGGTATCGACGCCGGGAATGAGGTCGCCGCCGGCGCTGCTGAAGGTCCTCGTCGGGCTGTTGACCCCCACCGCCGGTACCGTGACCGGCCGGCCACCCCGCGTCGGGTACGTGCCGGAACGCTTCCCCAGCCACCAGCGGATGCCCGCAACCTCGTACCTCGTTCACATGGGACGGATCGGCGGGCTGCCTGCCCGGCGGTCCCACGACCGTGCCGGAAAGCTGCTGCGGAGGCTCGAACTTGTCGGTGGAGCGGACACCCCACTGCGCCAGCTTTCCAAGGGCAACGCGCAGAAGGTAGCCATCGCGCAGGCCCTGATGGTGCCGCCGGACCTGTTGGTCCTCGACGAGCCGTGGTCGGGCCTCGACGAGTCGGCCCACGGGACGTTCGCTGAGCTGTTGTGCGAGGTCACCGCCGATGATCTATGTGACCGCCGAGCAGTTGGTCACGCTACTCACCCAGGTCGAGGCGTTGCTGGCACCGTATCGGGACAAGACGGCACGTACCAACGGATCCAGGCCGGTCGCCGTCGTACAGATGGCTATCCCGGCGCCTGAGGATGGCGCGCCGTGACCACCGATGCGCTGCCGAAGCCCGCAGCGGCGCTGCTTCGGGAACGGGTGTTCCGGCACTACTGGTCGGCGCACGTCGTCTCGATGGTCGGCGACCAGATCTCGCTGATCGCGATCCCGCTGCTCGCCGTGCTGACGATCGGTGCCGGAGCGGCCGAGATGGGATACCTGACCGCCGCCGCGCTGCTGCCGAACCTCTTCCTCTCGCTGCTCGCCGGGGCGTGGGTGGACCGGCAGGGGTACAAGCGGAAGGTCATGATCGGTGCCGACCTGGGCCGGGCCGCACTGCTGCTGGTGGTGCCGGTGCTGGCGTTCGCCGGGGTGCTGGACCTTTTGCACCTGTGCGTGCTGTCCTTCGCCATCGGTACGCTCACCGTCTTCTACGAGGTCGCCGACGGCAGTCTGTTCGCCTCTGTGGTGCGGCGGCCGGACTACATCGCCGCGAACTCGCTGACCAACGGCGCCCCGGGCCATGTCGTTCGTGGCCGGTCCGAGCGTCCCGGCTCTCCCTGGTCAAGGGCGCGCAGCGCACCGTCAACTACGGTGTGCGGCCGATCGGGGCGCTGCTCGGCGGGGTCCTCGGCGAGCTGATCGGAGTGCGCTCGGCACTATGGATCGGCGCGGTCGGTGCGGTGGCCGGTGTGCTCTTCGTCGTGTTCTCTCCGGTCCCACGCATGCGCGAACTGCCCAACGCCTGACCGCGCTGTTGGCCGCCGGGCCGGACTCCTGATGCTGTCTGGATGCTCGCCAGATCGTTACGCCGGTTCGACGGGCAGCCAGAGTTCACAGGTCGCGGTGCTGAAGTCGTTCGTAGGCTCATGCACCGCGACGATCTCCGGACCTGGCCGCAGACGCCACGGGTTGGACGGGAACCACGCGGCTGCGGCCGTGGCCCAGGCCTTTTGCAGGGTCTGCGGATGCGGCCCCCTGGTCCGGATGACCACCCATCTGCCGGCCGGAACTTCGATGATGTCGAGGCCGCCGGGGACCGGCGTACCCGGGGACACGGCGACCCCGTGAAGGTAGGTCAGCTCGCTGCCCTCGGCGTAGTCGGGGTCAAGGTCGTCGCTGACCGCGAGCAGGCCGCTCGGCTCAGTATTGCCGAGAGCCTTCAAGCGCAGGTGCTCCTCCATCGGCAGTGCGGTGATGTGCCGCTGGATGTGCGGGTTGATGCCTTGATGGACCAGCCGGGCACGGGTCGCGCGCCCCACGAGCCGGAACTCGGGATGGTCGACGATGCGGGTGTCCACGTGTTCGCTCCCTTCGACGGTCAGACCGAGTGCCGAGATCATCAAGCCTCCGTCCGACGTCAACCTTGGTCGCAGTGCACCGGTGGGCACCCGACAAAAGCGGCGCGGAACATGTCGGGTGATCGAGACCGGCGCCGCCGCACGATGGGGGCATGTCTGACACGACCTTGGTATCCCGCTTTCTTCGCGACGGCTTCGTTAAGCTGGAGGGCGCCGTCGCGCCGCGCGTGGCGGCGGACTGCGCGCGGCTGCTGTGGCGGGAGACGGGCTGCGACCCGGACGATCCAGCGACGTGGACGCGGCCCGTGCACTGGGTGCCCGGCATGGCGCAGGGGCCGTTCGCCGCCGCTCCGAACTCCCCGTTCCTGCACCACGTGTACGACCTGCTCGTCGGCGCGGGACGCTGGGAGCCGCGCTACTCGCTGGGCACGTTCCCGCTGCGCTTCCCGCACGAAGAGGAGCCGGACGACGCGGGCTGGCACATCGAGGGCAGCTATCTGCCGGAGGGCGAGAGCTGGTACTTCACCAATGTGCGCTCCCGCGGCCGGGCACTGCTGATGCTGTTCCTGTTCAGTGAGGTCGGTGAGAAGGACGCCCCGACCCGGATCCGGGTCGGCTCCCACCTCGACGTGCCAAAAGTGCTGGAGAAGTACGGGGAGGACGGAGCGAGCGGACTGGCCCTTGCGCCCGACCTGGTGGCGGCGTCCGAGCACCGGCCGCTCGCCCTCGCCACCGGATCTCCGGGCGACGTCTTCCTGTGCCACCCATTCCTGGTGCACGCGGCGCAACCGCACCACGGAACGCGGCCCCGCTTCATGGCCCAACCGCCGCTGATGCCAGCCGCACCGTACGAACTGGAGCGGGCCGACAGCGCATACTCACCCGTAGAGATCGCGATCCGTCGGGGTCTCGGACAGGATGCCCTCGGTCCGGACGGGGACGGCACCGACCGCGGCGCAGGGGCGACTTGCTCCGTCCGTTCCTGAGCGCCTTTCCGAAGGTCTTGTCGGAAACCTCGGGGAGCCAGAGGCCGGTGAAGTACGGCAGGCAGGGCATGGGCAGGCTAATGCGTCGGAGGCGGGGTTGGCAGTGGTTCTGCGAGTGAGTGCGC
This sequence comes from Micromonospora sp. KC721, assembly GCF_004348355.1. Lineage (NCBI taxonomy): Bacteria > Bacillati > Actinomycetota > Actinomycetes > Micromonosporales > Micromonosporaceae > Micromonospora > Micromonospora sp. KC721. The sequence continues at coordinate 61,220 of NZ_SMJY01000009.1, forward strand.
GCAATGCCCGGTTCCAGCAGTGGAACGCTCTCCTCGGCAATCGGACCAAACGGCAGCGACGTGGCGAGTTCCTCGTGCAGGGCGTGCGCCCGATCACCATGGCCGTCGAACACGGCTGGCAGATCCGGGAGCTGCTCTACGACACCAGCGCTCAGCTGTCCGGCTGGGCACGCGAGGCCCTGGACACAGTCCGGGCCGAGAAGTTCGCCGTCTCGCGTGAACTGATGCACGAACTGGGAGGCAAGGCAGACAAGGTTCCAGAGCTGCTGGCCGTGGTCGCGCTGCCGGAGGACAACCTGCGCCGTATCCCGGTCGGTCCGACCATGCTCACCGTCGTGTTCGATCGGCCCACCAGCCCCGGCAACATCGGGACCCTCGTTCGGTCGGCGGACGCCTTCGGCGCCGGCGGCGTCATCGTCACCGGCCACGCCGCCGACGTGTACGACCCGAAGGCGGTCCGGGCGAGCACCGGCTCGCTGTTCGCCTTGCCCGTGGTCCGGGTGCCCTCCCACCAGGCCGTTCTATCCTGGGTCGCTGACGTCCGCGCCGACGGCATCGGCATGATCATCATGGGAACCGATGAGCGCGGCATTCTGGACGCCGCCGAGTACGACTTCACACAACCCACCCTGGCGTTGATCGGCAACGAGACCACCGGCCTCAGCTCGGGCTGGTGCGAGGCATGCGACCAGCTCGTCCGGATCCCCATGTTCGGGTCCGCCAGCTCCCTGAACGCGGCGACCGCCGCGACTGTCGTGCTGTACGAATCGGCACGCCAGCGGGCCGCCGCCCGGCGGTAGGGCACTGATCACAGGCGGCCGCGCCGTACGCGCAGATCGCCGATAGCAGCCGCTCCGCCATGACCTCCGGCCGCAACGCAACGACTCCCAACCGACTCCGAGGCATGAAACGCTGCGCGATACGGAGACAGGAGAGGTAGCCATACATCACCGTGCGTCACCAGCGGTGATGTACACCAGCCCACCCGGAGCGGCATGAGCGGGCACTCGATCTTGGTTAGTGTCCGTCCTGATGTAGGGGCGTGCGGCGGGCGCGCACGATTCGGTGCGTGATTCGCCATCCGGCGGCCGTTCGTTCGACAGTGTCCTCGTACGCGACGCTGCCGGTCGATCCATCCGCCATGACCCCAAGTCCCTTGGACAGGGCATTGACCGTGCCGTCCGCCGTCTCGCGTAACACGATATTGGTCACGTGGTGGGCTACTGGGTTGGCGTCGGCCAGTGCCAGGCCGGCTTCGCGGACTGCCGCGAGCCCGATCAGTTTGCCACCACCGAGAGCCGACACGTCGTAGACGACATCTTCGGCGAACAGCGTCGCCAGGCCATCGAAGTCGCCGCGATCTGTCAGGTGGCCGTGCGAGTTGATCAGGTCCGTAATGGCGATCCGGTCATCCATGGTTATGGGCATCGTGACCCCTCCACACCCTAACAACTCCTAACCCTTTGGGCGTTGGAGTCGTCGCCAGCAGATGATGGCGCAGGCGAGGGTGAGGAAGGCTTGGTGGATGTCGTCGCGGATCTCCCAGCGGATGCGTAGGCGGCGGAACCAGTGCAGTAGAGCGATAGTCTGTTCGACGATCCAGCGTCGGGCGCCCAGGCCGGAGCCGTGGCCGACGCCGCGTCGGGCGATGACCGGGTTGATGCCTTTGGCCCGTAGCTGTTTGCGGTAGCAGTCGTAGTCGTAGCCACGGTCGGCGTAGATCTCTGTTGGTCGCTGTCGTGGCCTGCCGCGGATGCCCCTGATCGGGGGGATCTTGTCGACCAAAGGCATGAGTTGGGTGACGTCGTGGCGGTTGCCGCCGGTCAGTGCCGTGGCGAGGGGGATGCCGCCCGCGTCGGTGATGACGTGGTGTTTCGAGCCCGGGCGGCGGCGGTCGACCGGGCTCGGACCGGTTTTGGGCCGCCCTTGAGCGCTCGCACGTGGGAGCCGTCGATCACCGCCCGCGACATGTCCAGCTGGCCGGTGGCCCGCAGCTTGCCTAGCAGCACCTCGTGCAGCCGTTGCCACACGCCGGCGTCGTTCCAGTCCCGCAGCCTGCGCCAGCAGGTCATTCCTGACCCGAACCCGAGCTCTTGGGGCAGGTACTCCCACGGGATCGCGGTGTAGAGCACGAACAGGATCCCGCACAACACCTTCCGGTCATCCAACGGCTTACGACCTGGGTAGCGGTACCGCCGTGGTGGGCGGGGTGGCAGCAGCGGCTCGATCTCGGCCCACAGATCGTCCGAGACGATCCACGGCGGCTGCTCACCCCTCCTCACGTTCAGACAGAACGATCCTCACGTCCAGACGGTTACGCCCAACATCATTTAGTTAGGAGTTGTAAATGGGGCTACCCCCGTCTAGCTGCTGGTACCGTATGCGGGGATGTCCCCGGATAGCAAGCGTGGCCCGCGCTCCGACGCGTCCCGTAACCGTGCGCGGCTCATAGCTGCGGCCCGTGGAGCACTGGCTGAGGCAGGCAACGACGTCGCACTCGACGTGATCGCCCGACGCGCCGGGGTAGGCAACGCCACCCTGTACCGCCACTTCCCGACGCGCGCCGACCTGCTCGTCGCCGTCTACGCCGACGAGGTCGCCGTACTATGCCAACGTGGCGAGCAGTTGTTGAAGTCCGCGGAGCCGACGGGCGCGCTGTTCGCCTGGCTCGACGAATTCGTGGTGCACGTGGCCACTAAGCGGCCCCTTGCCCTAGCCGCGACGGAAAGCATCGATGAACGCCGCACCACGCTGTTCCGCGACTGGCACGCGTCGATCACCTCGATCGCCGATCGCCTTGTCCGACGCGCGCAGCCAGCACTTCGTTCCGACCTCACCGCTACCGACGTGCTGACCTTGGCCAGCGGAGCGGCCCTAACCGCGGACGCCGCGCAGGCCCGCCGTTTGGTCGGACTACTGCGTACTGGCATTGCCGCTTCAACCGGCACCGGCTGACGGCTTCCTCCCTACCAGTCCAACGGTGCGCCTCATTGGCCGTTCAGCACGTCAGTTCGCGTTCGCACGGCGGCAAATGACGGTGCCAGACGTTGGTGCAACAGAAGCTATCGGGTACGAATCTTCTGGGGCGCCCGGCTGAACGTGATGGCCTGGAATCGGCCGTCGAGACAAGTAAGGCGAGCGCCGTCGCAGTGGCTGAACGGCATACCCAGGATCGGTGGTCGGCGGTCGGTAGGCAGTCGACGAGTCCCGGTTCGATGCTGCCGCCCGTGTGAAATGATCAAGGTGCCGCTCCCTTCGGGCACTGACTCGACGGCCCTGATCCACAGGTTCCGGTGAGCCCGTGCAGCCCGCGCCACACCGCCCTGGCCGGAGATCAATTGCGCGACGGCTCCGACCGTCGCCGCAGCGGAGGCCCGGTTCGAGACGTTCGCCGCCGAGTTCGGCAACCAGTACCCCGCCGTGATCCGGCTCTGGCGCACCTCCTGGCCGCAGTTCGTGCCGTTCCTGGACTACGACCACGAGGTCCGCAAGGTCCTCTACACCACCACCATCATCGGAAGTTTGAACGCCCGGTTCCGGCAAGCCGCCCGCCGGCGCGGGCACTTCCCGACCGAGCAGGCCGCGATGAAGATCTTCTACCTCGTCGTCCAGCAGAAACGCCGGGGCGGCGGGAGCATCACCGGCCGGGTCTACGGTTGGGCCAAGGCCCTCAACGCCCTGATCCTCGCCTACAGCGACCGGATCGCCATCTAACAACCTCGATCACACCACAGGCCCAAACACGGAAATCGACACACTCCCGCCGCCCCCTCCCTGACCTGGCAACGATCCGAATCGGCGACGTTGCGTGACGGGTGTTGCTGAGCCAGCCGTCCCCTCGGCGTGCGGAAAGTAGCCGATGAGCGGACGCCGCGTCTCCTGGCCTTCCCGCCGGGATTCGCCGCGGCAGGGAAGGCGCCGTGATGCGTCCTGGGAGTGATCGTCACACCCGTGGGTAGATGGCTAATCTCGTTCGCCTGCGTTGCGGGAGGTGTGATGGTCAGGCGTAGAACCTTCCGTGACGCCGTGGTGCTGATCACGGGGGCGTCGAGTGGAATCGGCCGCGCGACCGCCTTGGCGTTCGCCGCCGAAGGGGCCAGGTTGGTACTCGCCTCGCGCAGCCAAGAGGCGCTCGCGGAGGTGGAACACGACTGCCGAGCACGAGGCGGGCAGGTGCTGGTGGTGCCGACCGACATTGCAGATCCGGCGGCCGTCGAACGGTTGACCCAGCTGGCGGCGCAGCGGTTCGGGCAGATAGACGTCTGGGTCGAAGCGGCGGCCGTCGGCATTGCCGGGCCGCTGGGCTCTGAATCGGTGGACGAGATTCGCCGGCTGATAGACACCAACGTATTCGGCACCACGCTGTGCGCCCGCGCCGCACTGGCTACATTCCAGGCGCAGGACAATGGGACCCTCGTGCTCGTCGGGTCGTTGCTGTCACTGTTCCCAAACCCGCTGGTCCCGCTCTACTCCATGACCAAGTTTGCCATCAGAGGGCTGGCCTTGAACCTTCAGCAGGCAGTCGCCCGTCATCCTCGGGTACGGGTCTGTCTCGTGCTACCTGGGCCGGTCGACACGCCGTTCTTCGAGCGGGCCGCCAACCACTCGGGCCGCCAACTACGAGCTATCCCTCCCGCGTACGCACCGGAGCGTATCGCCGCCAAGTGTCAACGCCGGCTGAACTTTGACCCCTCTGTTCCGGCCGAATGTTGACCCCCTCGCTGGTTGTTGATGTTCAGTCGTTGGTCTTGCTGGCTGCGGGAACGCGGCCGAGGTCGCGGTCTTTGAGCCG